>NZ_JASJFG010000650.1:0-2545 GCF_030065375.1 Microcystis sp. M49636_WE2
GGAGGCTCTTATGGAAAAGCAGCCGTCAGAAATCGATACCGAGTTGGATGCACAGCTAAAAGAGGAGGATTCCGAGCAGTTTCTGCGTAGTATATTTAATTCCGTGCAAGCGTCGATTTTTGTGGTGGACGTGCTGGAAAATAGAGATTTTCGCTATGTGGGAGCAAACCCCGTTCATGAATGCTGGACAGGATTGCGCTCATCAGATATTAAAGGCAAAACTCCCGAACAAATCCTTCCCCCCGATGATGCGCGTAGTGTGCGGCAACACTACAGTGACTGTGTACGTTACGGAACGACTATTTCCTACGAACAGTATTTACCTTTTCAAAATATACCCTACTGGTGGCTAACGACTTTAACACCCCTACGGGATGACAATGGGAGCATCTATCGTTTAGTGGGAACCAGTACCAATATCACCGAACGCAAACAGGCCGAAGAAGCTTTAAGATTACAAGCAGAACGGGAACAACTACTGGGGGTAATGCAGGAAAGAATCCGGCAATCGTTGGATCTTGATCGCATTTTGCAAAGAACTGTTAAAGAAGTGCGACAATTTCTCAACTGCGATCGAGTGTTAATTTATCGTTTATTCCCCGATCATAGTGGCATGATTGTGGTGGAATCCCATACTGCGAGGATTAATTCTGTCTTAGGAAACAGGATCCAGGATCCCTGTTTTAATTTATCCCCAGAACGTCTGGAAAATTATCGTCGCGGCAGGATTCAAGTTATTGAAAATGTCCATAATTCGGGACTTGATCCCTGTTATCGCAACTTACTTACTTCTTTGCAAGTACAGGCTAACTTGGTGGTGCCGATTATCTGCGATAACCAACTCTGGGGGTTACTAATTGCCCAGAATTGCCAAAAAACTCGCCCTTGGCAATCCCAAGAAATCGATCTACTCAAACAATTAGCCATTCAAGTGGGAATTGCCATTCAACAAGCAGAACTGCACCAACGGGTAAAATGCTTGAATACTGCTCTAGAATCGGAGGTTCAGCAAAGAACCGCCGAATTGCAGATGAGTTTGAAGTATGAAGCCTTAATCGGACGGATTACCGAAAAAATTCGCGATAGTCTCGATGAAAATCATATTCTGCAAACCACCACTAGGGAATTAGTGCAGGTTTTACCCGTAGAAAGGGCCCAAATTGAGCTTTACGATCCCAGTCGCAGCAAAGCTACTATTGTCCACGAATATACCACTCAAAAGCTTATCTGTCAGGGAATTACCCGTCAAATTAGCGATTTTCCCGAAATCTATCAACCGCTGCTGCACAAACAAATTTTACAATTTGTTGATCGTCTTCCCCTTGGTAATCCGCAAATTGGTCGTGTTAACCGTTGCGCTTGTGCTATCTTTGACGATAAGGGTTTTTTGGGCAATCTTTGGCTAATTCGACCAGCTAATCATATTTTTAACTCCTTAGAAACTAATTTGATTCAACATATTGCCACCGAATGTGCGATCGCTATTCGACAGGCGCGACTTTACGAATCTTCCCAAGCACAAGTGCGGGAACTAGAAAAACTGGAAAGATTAAAAAGCGAATTCCTGAAAACCCTTTCCCATGAACTGCGAACCCCGATTACCAGCATTCGTCTAGCGGTGGAAACCCTAGAGAGTCTCCTAGAAGATCAAGGGATCGAGATCGCTCCAGAGGATTCGATCGGTGAACTGTTGCAAATTCTTAACATTGAATCTCAACGTCAGAGTAAGTTAGTTAATGATCTGTTGACTTTAACCTATCTGGATGCGGAAACCGAACCCCCGGCGATGGAAGCGATCGACTTACTTTCTTGGCTACCCTTATTAGTGGAACCTTTTCGCACTCTCACCCGCGAGCGACAACAGCAGTTAATTTTAGATATAGATGGGGATATACCGGAGATTAACAGCAGTCTGTGTCATATTGAGCGCATCATAGCGGAATTACTGACCAATGCTTCTAAATATACTCCGGAGCAGGGAATAATTAGGGTAAATGTCTGGCGTGCGGATGAGCAAATATTAATTAGTGTGAGCAATTTAGGAGTAGAAATCGCCCTAGAGGAATTATCAAGAATATTTGCCCCTTTTTATCGCATTCCTAACCAAGATCCCTGGCGCTACAGTGGCACCGGTTTAGGTTTAGCTTTGGTCGGCAAACTGATTAAACCCCTGAATGCTACCATCGATGTCACCAGTGCCAACGCTGTCACCACCTTTACCCTCACCCTGCCAATCTAGTCGAGCGGAAAACTTTTTAGAAAAAAACCTTGCAATTATTTCGAGGGCGTGCTATGTTGAGAAAGGACAAAAAAAACGCCGAGATAGCTCAGTTGGTAGAGCAGAGGACTGAAAATCCTCGTGTCCGCGGTTCAAATCCGCGTCTTGGCATCGGAAAAACAATAGAATTTGCCCTGTATTTACTTTCTAGTCTGCTAGGTTTTGTAAATGCAAGAATAGGCGGTGAGAATGCGTCTTAGCTTATCAGTGATGATACGGGCTGCCTATCTTCGCTCGGATTTGGATCTTCAGTTCACTGATAACTGA
>NZ_JASJFG010000852.1:0-3259 GCF_030065375.1 Microcystis sp. M49636_WE2
AAAGCCACTCTTAATCGTGTCTTGGAACGAAATAGAGGCTTTTAAAGACTGCGTACATGGAGAATTAAAACAAGAATTACCCTCGAAAAGCCTATTTTTCCACTAAGTATTTATGCTCATTGCAAAGGTGAGATGCTCCCGTGCCTTCGGCATCGCACTATCTATTGGGCATTCAGGTTTCTGAGAATTTTTTGTGCTAAAAATTCTTTGATTTCTGTATGTCGTGGTACAGCTTCAATCACCCCAGTTTGAGGGTTAATCCAAAGAGAATGAGAAGCACCCTCTCGCTTAAGATAACAACCAGCTTTCCGCAACTTTTTTTCTAATTCTTGACGTTTCATGGAATGGAAATTGTCTCCTCGATCGCCTCTTTCGGTAGTCCTCGACGAATATCAGCCAAACGATCTTCAAAAATTAGTTGAATAGCACTTTTTAAGCTTTCTTTGGCTTCTTCAATGGTTTCTCCTTGACCATTTGCACCTAGTACTTCAGGACAAATTGCCCAGTATCCCCCTTCTGTTGCTGCTTCAATGATGGCGGTGAATTCTCCTTTCATGACAATCTCCTTTGATAATTTATGAATTATTCGATAAGTAGGTAGGCGTTAAAAGTTGTCAGATGCCCCCCTTATCAAGGGGGGATTAAAGGGGGGACTAAGGGGGGATCGGCACCCCCCTTATCAAGGGGGGCAGGGGGGATCGAACCTAAAATCCATTTTTAATTTAATTATAACCAGCTACTTAAGTATAAATCCTGATGAAACCGCGTAATCGGCCGAGGAATGACCCCTATCTCTAAAAACCGAAAACCCACACATTCCGATCTCGGTTTGTGTGGGCTGATTGTTCACTTAATTCTAAGATTGAAAGCTTACACTTTGGCGAAATCTAAGAGCTTAACTCAGAGTAACACCAGAGCGATCATAAGTTTGTGAAGAAAAGTCGGCCGAGAAGCGACGTTGAACGGTTTCCCCGTAGCCATTGTCATTGTCAATACCAATTTCAGAAGCACTTCTCCCTAACATCGATTGTTGACGATTTTTGACGGCGTGGTGGTGACGCATCATTAAGGCGCGAGCTTGTTGTTCTGTAGACATAATCATTTCCTCCGAGCTGCAAATAGTGTTTCGAACTTTTTTAATCACCCATTAATATGTATAACATACAATTCTGTATCTATTTTTACAAAACGCCCTAATCCCAGAAAAATTAACAAAACTTTACAATAGGAGACGGTCGGCAGCAGTCAGAAGTCAGGAGATTGCTTTTATTTATTCTCCCCACCCCCCAATTCATAATTCATAATTCCCAAGACATCAATCGCCCTCACACCTTAATCGAACTAGGTTCATCGACGGCGGCGATAATGCGATGACAACCGGAAAAGGGTTGCGCCCATTGATACTGGTGTTCTAAAGGATTACCCCAACAGAGACCGAGATATAATTCTGTGCGCGCCACATCTAATTCCGCCCATTCGGACTGGGCAACTAATTCGGCTAGAGAATCGGCAGAAATGGGACGACGGGAGTTAAGCGCCCACCAAAAATTCATATTAGGGGTGATACTGTTCCAAAACTCTAAAACCGAGGCTTTGGCAGCCATGAGAATTTCCTTGTCACCCGCCACGGCAACTAATTGATTATGAATTTCGGGATAACGGAGAGTGCGATCGCCCCATTGACAAACACGCCAGATAATGCCCGAAACCTGATATTTTTGTTGATAATCGTGAACTTGGCGGCGAAAATCCTGATAGGCGAAGACTTTGCCCACCTTTTCTAGATTGATCGCCTTGGCAATCACCGGATTATCAATGCGCTCCGCCGGGGAGAGTAACAGACGTTCCCCTTTGCAAGTGGCGTGCATTTCTCGCTCGAGGATTTCAATTAACTGCTGTGTCGAGTAAGCCATACTACCGCTCTTACCTGAGAGAGGATTTCTTTTTATCATAAACTCGAATTTCCGTAGTGGAAAGGCTCGATCGCTAGAAAATTGTCAATCATCGGAAATATTGGCAGTATACCCCTTGATACTTGGGGTTTGCAGCAAAAAGCTTTTCGGTGGGGGCAGGGTGTGGGGTGTGGGGTGTGGGGTGTGGGGTGTGGGGAGAAACAATTCATAACTTGAGAGTTAATCACACTATTAAAAAGGGATTTAGTCTAACTGCTCGGTTTTACATCGGTTACTTTTTTTCTGGTCCAGAGGGCGAGAATTGTCAGGAAAAGTTAACCCATCACTCCCCCTCAAGGATTTTTATCGATTCCAGTTAATCGATCGGAAACCGTACAAGTGTATTTAATTAACAGTCCGACGTTTAATTTATCGTACTATTCCCCTGTTCTATTTCTCCCAGTCTTATTAAAATTTCTGATTGATCTGGGTGATTTCTAATTTTATTGATCTCTTCATAAGTAACCTCCATAATATCAAATAATAACCATATTAATCTTTCTCTCTTATCCTCGTCACTAAAATTTCCCCCGATGATAGCGTTTAATCTTCCTTGATATTTCTCTTGCGTTTCTTTCAGTGTAAATCTACTGAGTAATTCTTGGATGTATTCCTGAAGAGTAACTATTTGAAAACAATTAAATTCATGCTTAATAGACATATATAGGCTGGTTTTCTTGTTCCCCAATTTCTTTTGGAAAGGCTCAATAATAGATGCTTTAAATTGTTTGTACAACCCTAATATCTTTTTGATCAGACTGGAGACAGGATTAATTGTCGATAAGCTAAATCCACCCATTACTTGGTCGATTTGTTCTAAATTAGGGTTTAAGGAACTAATAATAAAACCAAAGACCAGAGCAATGATTAAACCCACATATACATTATCCTCGATCAAGCTTAATAGAGAAAATATAAACTGAATAAAAAGGTATAAAAGTATTGATACAAAAATTTTGACAATTAATAAAAAACGGAAAGTCTTTAAAAAATCCTTTTTTAAATCGGGAAATAAATGACGAATCCTAAAAGCTGAGAAATAGGTACTTCTAGTTTCAACTGCTACTCCAATAATTATCGCAGTCACCACAAAAGGCCACCGATCTTCTCCCAGAAGTTTCCGTATTTCGCTAAAAAGATCGGTGGCGGCAGTTGTCTGAGAATCTACCAAAAATAGGTAATGGGTGAATGAACTGAAAAAAGGAAACTTATCTAATTCCGTTAGAACCTGACTACAAAATACCATTTACCCTCAGCCAACGAGTTTTCCAAGTGGGAGTAAAGATTTTGTAGCTTTCTTCTTCATT
>NZ_JASJFG010001063.1:0-1502 GCF_030065375.1 Microcystis sp. M49636_WE2
CCAGCCACTGATTGTCTGAGATTTCCAAGGTTTTGAAACAACAGCGAAACGCTTTGCCTATCGGGCTGCAGGCATACACTCCGATTTGGCAATCGTCGGCTATCTTGTGTAAGTGTGTGATCCGCATTTGCAGCCAAGCCTGCCCATCATAAGAATTCTCTAGCAGAAAATCGCTCCCCCGTTTACTGATGCGATACCACATTTCGCGGTATCGTGAAGAAATGTCTTGCGTTGCCCAATCAGAATATCCCAAATTGGTCACCACAGAACCAAGCCGACTAGCTTGTTCGCTTTCATATTCCGTGGAAACTTTTATCCAATTCTGACTGTCAATCCGCACCATTAGGCCACATTGATCATATTTTTCCCGAGGCTGAAATTCTACTTGGGTCATTAGGGAAAAATCCCCAACTTGTCGCATCAATAAGCAATGCCCATCATCTCTTTGAAAACCATAGTGCGTGTTTTGCCAAAAATCAGTTTTTTCATCTGTAGAAATTTCCAAGCCATTACCCAAACGATAATGCGTCGGCTCGTTGAGCCAGTAAAAATCATCTGACAATGCTGGCTGTAAAAAATTTTCACTAAGTCCCATAACATCGCTCCTAATCAGATACATCGTGATATTACGAGGCCAGCTAACCATTGATTATACAGAAACTTTCCGAATAACCAGAGTAAGGATATGGGGAAACTTTCGGCATATCACCCCGTTTTGTGGATTACTGACAATCAGCCGAAATAACATCAGCTTTCCCCCAAGGTTTTAGCACCAATTGTTCAATCTGACTGCACTTCGTAACAAAAATTTACAATTATTCGACGGCACTTGCACTCCCGTCCGTCGCTGTGCATAGATGTTTTTAGCTTATTATCATTTGCTTAAATCAATGTTTAAGGAACGCACGCTACCAGATTGGTGTACTGTTACAGAGCATCCAAAACCAAAACTTTTAAATCTGGGACAGCAGCTAAACGGGCATCATTGGTCAAGAAAAACATAGCACCTTCTCCCATAGCAGTGGCGATCTGGATTGCGTCTGGAGTTCGCAAGTTTTGTCTTGCTCTTAACTGGGCGGCAACTTCGGCAATCTCAAGGGAAATAGGTACAGTAATTAAGTTTTCTTGATCAAGAAGAATATCACGATACTGGCCAGCAAGTTCTACATTACCTGAGCGTAATGGATGCACCAAAACTTCCGTCAGCGTCAACGTAGAGGTAACAACTTGAAACTCGCCTCGACTTAGCGCCCCAAAAAAGGCACGAACAAGCCCTAAATATACCTGATTTTGCTCGATCAGGTAAATGAGTGGCGCGGTATCCAAACCCACAACTTGACCTTGTAGTTGCATCAGCCATTCCTTGACATCCTCGCCGCCCTAAAAGTGCGGCGATTCCTAAACCTCACGATTTAAGTTTCTGCTTCCACCACCGTCGCATACCACAGTTAAAAAACCATGTACTGTCTTACACAGAGTCCACAGACTTTCGCCCCATTTCA
>NZ_JASJFG010000454.1:0-9889 GCF_030065375.1 Microcystis sp. M49636_WE2
AGTGTTAAATCTAGAGACAGTTAATTTGACTGATGAACAATTTTATCATCTCTGTCAGGCTAATCAAACATGGAATTTAGAACGTAATCAAAAAGGAGAATTATTAATTATGCCTCCCGTGGGTGGAAATACTGGTAAACAAGAAGCTAATTTGATTGTTAAAGTTGGGGTATGGAACGAGCAAACTCAACTTGGTGAGGTGTTTAGTTCTTCGACAATTTTTCGTTTACCAAAGGGAGGCTATCGTTCTCCTGATGTTGCTTGGATAAAACGGGAGAGATGGGAAGCTTTAAGCGCAGAAGAGCGAGAAAAGTTCCCCCCTTTGTGTCCTGATTTTGTGATTGAATTACGTTCTCGTACTGATTCCTTAACCTCTTTACGCGAAAAGATGCGCGAATATTTAGCCAGTGGTTTACGTTTGGGTTGGTTGATTAATCCTCAACAGCAGCAGGTGGAAATCTACCGACTAAATGACGGTGTGGAAATTATTAATTTACCTGCGATTTTATCCGGGGAAGATGTCTTACCCGGATTTGTTTTGCATTTAACTTAGGAAGGATTACAGGGAATAACAAAGGGAATGACACCGAATCAGGCTATCTCTATTTTGTCAAGACATTTCCAGAAAAGCGATCGATTGTCAGCTTGAAGGTGTATAATCTTTGAAAAGCCAGCATCAAGCTACAAAGTTCTCAATATCGCCCAAAAAAACCATCAGGATTTCAGGAACAGATTCTCTGGCTACTTCTTCAAATAAAGAGGAAACTCTCAGTCACAACATTGATATTTGTCAATAATGTCCCCTAAAATTTTCAATCATCACTTTACTCCCCTCAAATCCCTCTCTCTGGGATTATTTCTCCTGCAAGCTTTCACTCCCCTCACCCTAGCAGCCCCTCCGCGAGAACCGGATCAAACCGTCGGCTGTGATATTCTGGTGGTGGGTGGTGGTTTAGCCGGTGCCGGTGCGGCCTACGAAGCTTTATTATTAGGAAAAACCGTCTGTTTAACCGAGATTACCGACTGGGTGGGGGGACAGATATCTTCTCAAGGAACCTCAGCGTTAGATGAAAGACGCACACAAAGAGAAAAATTATTTTTCCCGAAAGGTTATCTAGAATTTAGGGAAAGAATTAGAAAGCATTACGGCAAACGCAACCCCGGGGAATGTTGGGTAAGTGGGTCTTGTTTTTTCCCTTTTGATGGACATAAATTATTATTTCAACAGTTAGAAGACGCTGCCAAAAAAGGCAAAGGAACCCTGAAATGGTTTCCCTCCACGGTAGTCAAAGAATTAAATATTGAAACTTTACCCAATCGCGGCACCGGTCAACAGATTACCAGTGTAATTGCTATTCAACATAGTCCCGCAAAAGGTACTCCTCCCCTAAATACCGAGTTTTTATCGCAAAAAATGGAGGATATCTATCGCTACGAAAATTCTCCCCGTTTTGATAAAAAAATCCTCCGTTTTGTCTCCAAATCCTCCCAACCGAATCAATTAGCAGATTGGTATGTGATTGAAGCGACCGAAACCGGGGAAATCATCGGATTATCAGATATTCCCTACCGTTTAGGGGTCGATAAGCGCAGTTATCTCGAACCTTCTTCCTCTAGCGTCACTGGCGACCCCTACTGTACCCAAGGCTTTACCTATACCTTTGCCATGGAGGAAACAGAAAAACCACAAACCCACGAGAAACCCGTTTATTATGAACGCTACGCCCCCTATTTTAGCTATGAATTGCCGCGATTAGCCGATTTTGACCTAGTTTTCACCTATCGTCGTATTTGGAGTCCGCAACTGGGTAAAGAGAAAACCTTTGGGGGAATTACTTTTACCGAACCCGTCCCGGGGGACATTTCCATGCAGAATTGGACCTGGGGAAATGATTATCGTCCGGGGACTGCCAAGGATAACTTTATCTACACCCGTGAACAGTTGCAAGAGTTAGGACAGTTATCTCCGGGGGGATGGATGGGAGGATTACGCACAGAAACCCTCGCAAGGGGCGAAGAACACGCCATTTCCTACTATTATTGGTTAGTAGAAGGGATCACCGATTCCCAGTTAGGGGACGGGGTAAAAGTTCCCCATTTGAATAACCGTTATCTGTCTGGTTTTGATTCTCCCATGGGAACTGCCCATGGTTTGTCAAAATATCCCTATATTCGGGAAGCAAGACGGATTATCGGTCGTCCTTCCCTGACTTTCCCCACTGGTTTTACCGTCACAGAAATCGATATTTCCCGACAAAATTTTCAAAGCGATTTCTATCGTCAAAATCTTTCTCCAGCAGAATATCGGCGCTTAATTGCCACCTTGGCAGGATTAGAGGGATTTTCCGTACTTGATGGCACATTATCCCCCGATCAGGCCGTTAAACGCAAGCGCTCTACCATTTACCCCGATTCCGTCGGTATCGGTCACTATGCGATTGATTTTCATCCCTGCATGACGGAACATCCCCCCGAAAAACCGGGTAATACAGAAAAAGCAGGAGAAAGACAGGGACAGGGCCAAGCTTATCCTTTTGAGATACCTTTAAGGGCTATAATTCCCCAAAAAATCGATAATTTACTGATAGCGGGTAAAAGTATCGCTCTCAGTCATATTGCCGCGGCCGCCTATCGTGTCCATTCCTTCGAGTGGTCTTCTGGGGTAGCTGCTGGCATCACGGCAGTGTATGCTTTAGATAATAATGTACTGCCCTATCAATTAGTAGAAAGTGATTTTCTCATCGGCAATCAACAACTGCGAGAATTACGGCAAAAAATCGACGCTAGTGGTAATCCCACTGTGTTCCCCGATGCCTCAATTTTCCGGTCGATGGATAATTGGTATTAATTAGGGTCTGCTGAAAAAGTTTGTTGGTGGGGTTAGGGTGCAGGATCTGGGGTTTTAAGCTAAGACGCATTTTAACCCCCCTATCCTTAGATTGGCTGAATCTCCCCCAATCCCTTTACTGTTGCAAGAGTGCCTCATCTCAACAAGTAATTTAAGTGGGTGGGCAGCTTACACTTTGTCGCCGCGAAGTATTTTGAATATATCAGTGACAATTCTGTTTCTAATTTCCTCTAAAGAACCTGATTTGCCAGAATTTTTCTGACTTTCCAAGTAACTTTTAACCCCTTTAAATTGTTGTTCTAGATGACCACTATAGCGATTTTGTCCCAAAGAATAATCAGGATTATTCGATCTTATAATAGTTTGAGCATCGTGTAAATCATTCAAAAGATAGGCGACCTCTGGCCAATAGCTACTATATTTTTCGTAGTTATACAAAAGGAGAATTACTCGACAGGTTGCTGCAAAAATTTTCCCTTTAGCGGTAAACTGAGTTAACCGGTGAGGATATAAGCCTCTAATTTGAAAATCTTCGGGCATTTTTTGACCTTTATTTGGCTTTTGCTCGGTAAATATTCGCTGAAGATAGGTTTTTTCTCCTCTTTTTTCATCCACTGTTCCCTCAGATGCAATTGCCGCTCCTAAAGTAAACCTTTTCATCGCCATACGAATACGTTCTTCTAATCCTTCTTCCTGATTATCTTTACAAAGTTCCACCAGTCCCAACCCAAATAAAAGAAGACTAGCGTGAATACCAAATAAATAAACTTTATTATCTGAATTTGAGTCAAGGTAAGTTAATGCTGACATGGGTAGCTGTATAATTTTTTCTTGAATACCAAATATTTCTTCAATACTAAATGAAGAAGCTTTATTGTCTGGATTGTCTGGCATAGTTGGCTGTGTAATTTCTTCTTGAGATTGACTAGATTCATTAAATGTTTTTTGAATTTTTTGATAAAACTCGTCTAAGTTTCTGCTGCCCTTTCCGATTTCAATAGTTTTTTGATAAAACTCGTCTAAGTGGCTGCTACCCTTTCCGATTTCAATAATTGGGGGAATGGTTTGCACATAAATATCATTGTATTGCTCATAAAATATAATAGTCGAATCCGGTTTTAATCCACTAAACTCTGTTTTCTGTTTACCACTATAATTTTTTATCTGTTGATAAGATTTTCTGCCTCGCTCTCCATAACAATCAAGAGCATTTTTAATTAAACGTTCGGCCCATCCTAGACAATTTTGGCGGCTAAATTTTTCCGTTAATCGATTGGTGTCTCCGACATAGGCGGTGATTAAATAAGACCAAATTTGATACACTGTCCAGTAAGCATAGTAATTAGCATCACCGTCTCTAGCCGCATAAATACGAGCTTTTTCTAAGAGACGAAGAGGTTCAATTAATAAATGAGTTTTGGGATTGGGTAATTGAGCAATGTAAGGGAAAAAGATATAAATTTTGGCGCGGTGAGAATAGATACGAGATAGATAATAGAAAAAAGGATGAGCATTAGTTTGAGAGTATTCACCAATGATTGCGTATTCTTTCAAATATTTCTGCAAATATTCTTCAGCAGTGTTCAAATATTCTTCAGCTTTACGAATTGCAGAACCCCTTTCTTGATGGTCACGTTCCTCATCTTCAAGGTCTGTATAAAAATGATAATCAAATAGACAGATATAGTAGAGACTAACTAATAGTTTATCGTCTAGTCGTCCCTTTTCGATATGGGGTTTAATAACCTCAAGATATTTTTGGGCAATACGATAGAGACCCTCTTGAAGATATACTTGAATAATTGCCAAATGTGCTTCATAGGCCACCCTACTCCAAGCTTGATTATTATTAACTTCCTTGAAATTTCTCTCATCCCAATTGCGATATTTATCCTTAAACAGCTTTTTTTCTAAATAATCTTGCATAGCCCTGAGAGAGAAAGGGTAGAATTTTATCCATTTTTCTGCTTTTTCTAGTATATATTTTTCCTCAATTCTCTGACAAAGTTGTTGTAGATATTGCTGAGAATTAATTGCCGTTTTTTCAATGGCTCTCAGTCGAGCGTGAAGGGCAGACTTAGCGGCAGATTCTAGAAGATCAAATCCATAAAATTCTCCTGTTGCTAATTCTTGATCGGCGACAATTTGATTATAATTAATTTCACCTTCTAGAGATTTTTTCACATCTTCCTGTTTGCATAACTTAACCAGAGAATAAGACCAAACAGCACTATTTCTTGTATTGCCAATCACTTTATCTTCACTGACTATTTTTTGGGTGACAGGTAGATAGCCTTGCTTTTTCAAAATATCTATCCCCTCAAACAAAAATCGATTAATTGCGGTGGTAATATGAGCGATAGGACTGCCCACACCTACCACTTCTTCACAAAATTCTAATCGACTGTTTGATTCTTCTTGCTTGAAAAATTGGCTGATTTCTTTTTCTTCTAAGGTTGGTTTTGGTTTCCAGTTCTCTGGGGGATAGACATAAAAATACACTCGCACCCTATAAGCTATCTGTTTTTCTAATCCTTGAGCATAATACTCATTTTCGTCTTCAGGATCATCGAGAAAATCGGTATTGATTAAACCTGTTTTGCCTCGGTATAATTTTAGGGGCAGAGGTTTGACTTTCTCAATTTCTAAATAGTCGATATAAACGGGAAATTTATCTCCTAATAAATTATTTTTGATAATTGAATTGCTCAGGCTTTCCAAAAAGAGATTGGATATGGAATCGCTAGTTAAATTATTCTTAACAAAATCTGGACATTGCCCGACAACAGTTTTAATTTGTCTGAGTCCAGCTTGAAATTCTGTCCGGCTCACTTCTCTTAAAATCTTATCAACCAAATCCTTGATAATTTCCTGCTCCGAGCCTGTTGATAAATGCTGATAATATTTTTTTAATCGGGGTTGAATATACTCTATAATCTGATTACCTAAAGATTCATCTAGATTTTGATTATCATTTGGGTCAAGAGATTTTAGGTAACTGTGTTGTTGTTTTTGGGAACTGTATAGATTAATGGCCTGTTTATAAAAGCTAACAACGTCTAGGGAATCCTGCTGTATTTCATCGGTAATGATCTCTTTTAACTGCTCAAGTAAACCAGCTTCGGGATGAACAAGTAATTTCAATTTATCCCTTTCATCCAGAGATAACTGTGCATATTTTTTGAGAACTCGTTCTTTTTCTTGTTGGGTAAACTTATTGATCATTTTTTGGGCTAAGCTATCCTTATTTTTGGCTGACTCTCCTTGCCAATAAGCCTCCAGTGAGCTAAGAATAGTAACTAATTTCCCCAAGCTTAAACTGGGTACCCGCTCCTCGCGTTCCTTTTCTTGGTAACGCTCTCCCATCACCGAACGCAGCACTCGCCGGACAAAAATGCGATTTTGTCGCCATTGTTTGGCTATTTTGTACTCATTCGGTTTGGGACTATCCTCACTAATGTCCAAATCGGTCAAATTGTTGAGGAGATGCAAATACACCGCAGCATCTCTTTGTCGGTCTTCATCGCTTTGTCTTTGATTTTCTGTGTCCAGATCGCTCATAGGTTTAGATGTTACTCTGATGATTCAGCCCTAGATGCCCGTTTTGATCAATAGTTATGTTCATATAATACAGGCTAATCTGGGGGATGTGCATAAAAAATCTGCATTAATTTTTGTAAACCTTGTTAAAATTATCGGTAATTGGTTTGTTAGCCTTTGTAGTGCAACCCTGTAGATGATTGCAGGAAAGAGGTTGCTGATGACGGAAGAGACCGATAGGGTATCCATCACTGAACTGGTAAGGGCGGCTTTTTATATGTGCATTTTCTACGCTAATACATGAAGAGTATGTACATCTTGACCATTGTTCGGTTTTTTGAGAACATAGTTGGACGACGTGATATGTTTTATACCGTTTTTGTAACACTTTGTAACACCTTTGCAGTGATTGTAAAATGCCAAAACAGTTAGAAAAGAAAAAAACAACTGAATTAGAAGATATAGCCATTAAGTTGTCCGGCTCAGACTCGCCCGGTGGCGCAGGAGAGGAGCTTCGCAGCTTCACTGGCTCTCAGCCCAAAAGCCTTCAGCCCAAACCCGAGCCGAGGAACACTCAGCAAGTCCGATTGTCCACGGGTTTGCTGGTTGAATTTGAACTTGTAGATAAGTATCAATCGAAATTTACTCAAGCATCCAAATTCAAATATCGCCTCCGATACCAAGGTATCCCTTTATACGGCTCCTCGATCATTGTTGATTTAGACGAAGACAATAAATTTTTGTTTGCAAACTCGTCTGAAGTTGCTCAAGATGAAGCTGTAAAAAAAGGATTTCCTGACAAAAATCCGAAAGTTCCTGAAGAAGATTTAAAAGATTCGATCTACAAATATTGTCTTAAGAAGGGTGAGCCTATTTCCCCAGAAGCCCTAGAGCATTGTGATATTAATCCCCAGCTTTACTATTATTTCAAACACTTTTCTAATGGCTCCAGTCACAAGCTAGGTGAATGGAGACTTGTTTATGTTACGAACATTAAAGTTATGGCTCCAACCAGTGGCGGAAAATCTGTTGGAACATCACTGGAATTAACTGATTATGTGATAGATGCCCACACAGGGGAGATAATCCTCGAACTCTCAAATTTGAGAACCTTCTGCTAAAAGGGTTCTGTCCATAACCTACTGCCAAACTGTCTATCGTTTGGAGATATTTACCCAAATATCCCTAACTATTGGGCTGGTTTTGGTAAACTTTTTTTGCATTATTCAAATATAACTCACTTTTTAACAGGAAATAAGTAGGTAGGTGTTAAAAACTTTCAGACACCACCCTTATCAAGGGGGGATTAAGGGGGGATCGACACCACCCTTATTAAGGGTAGATTAAGGGGGAATCGAACCCAAAATCCATCTTCAATTTAATTATAATCAGCTACTTACATGGGTATTTTATCCATTTTTTGTGGCTTTGCTTTGCCTAAATTCTGGAAATTTTACCATCTTGACACATTGGGCGACTTTCTAACAAGATTAATTACTTAACCACTGACTGAAACTTATAAATTTATCGGGGGCAAAAACTCATGTTCTGCACAGAATGCCATGGCGCACCATCTAATGGTAACTGCGGGCTTCCACAAACTTATAATTTGAGATATAGAGATTATTCCTCTAATATCACTCTCACTGACCACTCATTAGTCGATGATCCTTGTCACGATTCTTGCCAACAAGCTCGCAATAATGTTGAAACCGTTGCCCAGTTTATCAACAGTCCCACCAGTAAATTCAAGCCACTAGATAGATATGAAGCTATCATTAATGTTGCCAGCATAAAGCATCGCTTTTGCCCTGCCGCATGGTACACAAAACGAGCCTTATTTGCACAAAGACTAATTGATGGCAGAAACCGTTCCTATGGAACCGATATCACAGCAGTAGCTCATGAATTTTGTCATGGTTTAATTCAGCAAATTAAGGAAGAAATTAATAGTGAGTATAGTCAGTCTCCAGAAAAAATACGACGGAAAGATGATGAGTTTTCAGAAAAAAATGCACTTGAAGAATCTTTTTGTGATATATTTGCGGTTTTAGTGCGTAACTATCATAGGGATGATGGTTTTTATTGGAATAATCCTCATAATTGGCTGTGGGATGTGGGAGAAAACTTTCAAGAAGGAACTGGATCCCTGAGACGATTAGATACATTACTTTCTTTAAGGTTTACAGATGCAGGGTCTGTCTATGGACAAATTGATTGGAATACGGCCGAGAATTATCATGAACTTTCCTTGATTCATAGTCATGCTTTTTATCGATTGATGACAATTCATAACACTTTCATCGATGGAGAGCCTCTTTTTAATGGCGAATTTGCTCTTAAGCTATTCCGTGAAGTTCTGGAATCTATTTCTGTGCTCAACAACTTCCTATATAGTCGTAGAGTATTTGAACAACAAGCACAGCGATTACTAGCACCCTCTCCTCATATAGAGGTTCAATTAGATGCTATTTCTCAAGCATTTATTGATGTGGGAATTAAGTAAATATTAGCTAACTAAATTGACTATTAAGCAATCGCTTGGCACTTTTTTAATGTCAGTTTTAAAAAGCCATTTAACTAAGGGATTACCATTTTGTTCCAAGCGGGCAGTTAAATTTAACTTAGTCCTCACCAATTGCATATTATTAGGGACTTTGACAATCATGTGCATAAATTTACTTCCTTGAACTCCTTTTCCCTGTGCTTTTCGATATTCCCAATCAGCCTTATATTCCCCAACTCCTGTGGCTATAATTGTTGGTTGTAATTCGGGGTATTCTAGGGCAAAATCTGTGCCTCCTAAACTTGCCTGAGCTTCCTTAAACTTGATATTGGGGGACAGACTAACTTTACAGTTACGCTTGATTTCCTGATTGATTTCTAACGGATATAGATCAAAAGCAATAGCCCGGTTTTGTTGATTATCGGGCAGTAAATCAACAGAAAATTTAGCTTGAGTAATTTGAAATCTATCTTCTCCACTATTACGAAGAGAACAGGCAAAACGGACTAAAAAAAACTGTGCCTCATTCTGTTTTACCTCTAACCAAGAGGGAATTGCACCAGAATAAAGTTCAGCTAATGGCCAAACTTCTGGTTGTCCGATGCTAACAGTTGGTGCATAGCTGGTCCGTGAGGGAGGTGACATAAATCTAAAATTTTCTTCCTCTTCTTCGCTATCCAATTCTAGTTGCCCTTGCCAAAGAATATGCTGAATTGTTTCAGGAGTAGATAATAACATATCAATTCAATCCGTTAACTTGTTCAATTATCAACAGTATATCGCCAAAATAGAGAAAATAAACCCAATCCTTTGGCGAGAAAACAGGATTCAATAAGTAGTTAGGTGTTAAAAACTATCAGACACCCCCCTTATCAAGGGGGGATTAAGGGGGGATCGACACCCCCCTTATCAAGGGGGGATTAAGGGGGGATCGACACCCCCCTTATCAAGGGGGGATTAAGGGGGGATCGACACCAAAATCTATCTTCAGTTTA
>NZ_JASJFG010000927.1:0-1558 GCF_030065375.1 Microcystis sp. M49636_WE2
TGGCCAGAAAATATATTAAAGACCCGAAATTATTGAAATTTATCGATATGGAATGTTATTGTTGGTCGGTAGTACCCGCCGATCGCACTCCGATGATTAATGCGGGAATGGTCTTTAGCGATCGCCATTACGGCGGAATTAACTATCCCCGAGGGGGAGTGGGACAGATTGCCCTGAAATTAGTCGAAGGATTGGAAAAAGCCGGTGGTGAAATCCAGTATCAAGCGAGAGTGAATAAGATTATTTTAGATGCAGGACGGGCGATCGGGGTAAGATTGACCAATGGTAAGGAATATTACGCGAAAAAGATTGTTTCTAATGCCACCCGTTGGGATACCTTCGAGAAACTACTCCCCCCGGAATCTCTCCCAGGTAGCGAAAAAAAATGGCAAAAACGCTATCAAAAATCCCCCAGTTTCCTGAGTTTGCATCTGGGAGTTAAGGCCGATGTATTACCATCAGGAAGCGAATGTCACCATATTTTACTAGAAGATTGGGAAAATATGGAAGCAGAACAGGGAACTATCTTTGTTTCTATTCCTACCTTACTCGATCCCTCCCTCGCACCCCCGGACCATCATATCATTCATACTTTCACCCCTAGCTGGATTGATCAATGGCAAAAACTGCCCCCCCAAGAATATCAACAGAAAAAAGAGGCCGCTGCTAATCGTCTCATCGAGCGCCTGAAAAAACTCTTTCCTAAACTAGATACAGGATTAGATTATATCGAAATTGGCACGGCCCGCACCCATCGCCGCTTTTTGAATAGAATCGATGGCAGTTACGGCCCAATACCGCGAAGAAAACTGTTAGGCTTGTTAGGAATGCCCTTTAATCGCACAGCTATTCCTAATCTCTATTGTGTAGGAGATAGTACCTTCCCCGGTCAAGGATTAAACGCGGTGGCCTTTTCTGGTTTTGCTTGCAGTCATCGTCTAGCGGTAGATCTCGGTTTACCTAGTCGCAAAGATTAAAAGCTGAAAATCAGGCTTTTTACCGGCGAATTCGGAAACGGTTCGAGAATACTTGACAGCGTTTCTCAGATGGATGAAGCGCATTTTCGCGACTGGAATTTTTACTTCGGCAAGGTTTAATCTATACTTCACCTTGATGAGAAACGCTGTAGATCGGTTTTGCTGAAGACTGAAGACTGATAACTAATAACTGATAACTGATAACTGATAACTGAAGACTGAAGACTGATAACTAATAACTGATGCTTACTCCTTTTGATTCCCCCAAATCTTTACATTGGCAGCAAAGCTTACGATCGCCAATTATTCGTCAATTGGAGATATTTAGCTTTACAATGCAGTTTTTGACTTTTTTGCTCTGGGATCGTTTAACGGGGGCTAATAGGGGCAAAAAACGGCAAAGGAGAGCGAAATGGTTAGTTGATCGCCTCATTAATTTGGGACCAACTTTTATTAAAATTGGACAATCTTTATCGACGCGAGCAGATTTAATTCCGCTCGAATATATCGAACAATTAACCCAATTACAGGATCGAGTTCCCGAATTTAATAGTCAAGAAGCGATCCGAGTTATTGAAACA
>NZ_JASJFG010001100.1:0-2130 GCF_030065375.1 Microcystis sp. M49636_WE2
AAAGCTTAGTTGCCCATGAATTAGCTCATCAATGGTTCGGTGATTTAGTGGTAATTAAACACTGGTCTCACGCTTGGATTAAAGAGGGAATGGCTTCCTATTCTGAGGTTTTATGGACAGAATCGGAATACGGAAAAGCTGATGCTAGTTATTATTTATTAGGGGAAGCAAGAAGTTATTTAGAAGAAGATGCTTCCCGCTATCGTCGTCCGATGGTTACTCATGTTTATCGAGAAGCGATCGAACTTTATGATTGTCATCTCTACGAAAAAGCTGCTTGTGTTTATCACATGATCCGCTCTATTTTGGGGGAAGATTTATTCGGAAAAGCGATTCATACTTTTGTGCGGGATAATGCCCATAAAACCGTAGAAACCGTGGACTTATTACGGGCGATCGAAAAAGCGACCGGGTACAATTTATTATTCCTCTTTGATCAGTACGTTTATCGCGGTGGTCATCCCGATTATAAGGTGGCCTACAGTTGGGACAATCAGAATAATTTAGCCCAATTAACTGTCACCCAAACCCAGGACGAAAAGGAACTATTCGACTTGAAAATTCCCGTCGCTTTTGCCTATCTCAACTCTGAAGATCTTACCTACAATCTGCGGATTCACCAAAAAGAACAAACTTTCTATTTTCCCCTAGCACAAAAGCCAGATTTTGTCAAGTTCGATCGGGGTAATAATTTCCTCAAAACCGTCACTCTTGAGTATCCCATCGGTGAATTAAAAGCGCAATTACAACAGGATCCCGATCCGATTTCCCGTATCTATGCAGCGACGGCCATTGCTAAAAAAGGCGGTTTAGAAGCGATCGAAGCTTTAGGGACATCCCTAGAAAATGAGCCTTTTTGGGGGGTGCGTGTGGAGGTGGCCAAACAGTTAGCAACTCTTCGGTTAGATCAGGCGGTTACTGCTTTAATTAAAGGTTTAAACGATGAAAAAGCACAAGTCCGTCGGGCAGTTGTCGAGGGATTAAGTGAAATTAAAACCTTAGATAGTTATAACGCGCTTAAATCCCTACTAGAAACCGGAGACGCTAGTTATTATGTGGAAGCCGCCACAGCGCGAGGATTAGGCTGCATGGCCGTGGGACAATTGCAAAATAAAGAAGGGGAAATTATTGACCTGCTCAATCACATTTTACAGTCAAGAAAGGGGTGGAATGAGGTAGTAAGAGCGGGCGCAATTGGCGGTTTAAGCCAGTTAAAAACCTCGCCGGCGGCTTTGGAGTCAATTTTGACCTACACGGCTTTAGGCACGCCTCAACCCCTGAGATTAGGAGCTATCCGCGCCCTGGGAGCGATTTCTTCCGGACAAAGCACGGATAAATTAACCGTAATTTTGGAACGTTTAGAAACCATTGCCGAGGAAACTTTTTTCTTGACGCAGGTGGCACTGTGTAACGCTTTAGGACAGATAGAAAATGCCAAAGCTATCGTTATTTTACAAGCTTTGAGCGATCGAACTCCCGATGGTCGCGTGCGTCGTGTAGCCGAGGAAGCAGTACAAAAAGTCCAGAAAAAATTAGGTTCCGAGAAAGCAATTCAGGAAATTCGCGAGGAATTAGAAAAAATGAAACAGGAAAATCAGGAACTTAAAAGTCGTTTGACCAAATTAGAGGCGAAAAATGGTTAGTTAACCTGAGTTATCAGTTATCAGTTATCAGTTATCAGTTATCAGTTAAGTAGGTAGGCGTTAAAAATTATCAGACACCCCCTTATCAAAGGGGGGATTAAGGGGGGATCCCCCCGCCTACCGGCACCCCCCTTATCAAGGGGGGCAGGGGGGATCGAACCTAAAATCCATTTTTAATTTAATTATAACCAGCTACTTATCAGTTATCTGTTTACTGTCTTGAGAGAACCATGGGATTAGGAGAAACAGACACCAGAGCCAAATTAATTGACCCCGTCCTGCATCAAAGAGGATGGACAGAGGATTGTCTCAAGCGAGAAGAAACCCCGGGGGCAATTCAAATTATCGATGGGGAAGCCGAACGCGCCAGGGGAAGGATCGATTATACCCTGCGAGTGGCCGTCAGTAGCGACAGCCAACCCTTAGCCGTCGCCCTAATAGAAGCAAAAAAGGAAGATGCGCCCCCCACTGAAGGCTTAGAACAGGT
>NZ_JASJFG010000514.1:0-1557 GCF_030065375.1 Microcystis sp. M49636_WE2
ATCCAAGGAAGATCAATCATCAAAGGAGCCGAGGTCGCTTGTACAAGTAGTGTCGTCATATTTTCGCCCTACTCAAGAATTACACGAATTAACAACTGAATGCCCTTCAATCTTAACTTAGCTCTTGTCAACGGCATTATTAACTACCAAAAGATAGAATGCGATCGCTCTTAACCTTGCCAAAGAAGCCTGACGGAGAGTAATGTAAATATTTATAAAAATGTAGCTTAGAATACATTTGTGGGGGGGGGTAATGTGTATCATACGGACGTGAAATTAACACTGTAAAGTTAACACAGGAGAAAGATAATGAATCACGTTTGGTATTTCTCACTAGGAGCAGTTTTTGGGGCGGTTGTCTCCGCTCCGATGGCGGCATATTCCTTTCCCATAGCATCCCCAGGCACTGAAGGGATAAAAGTGTTGGTAAGTAATACTTCTCCAGTAATAGCGACTTATGAGGGCAATTCTGCCTCGTTCAGCAACAGTTTGTACTTAATGCTTGATGGATTAGGCAACCCTGGTGACGATGGAGATTTTTCTAACGATCTTTTTATCTTCAATAATCTCTCTTCGACAGTGGGTAGTACGGTATCATTAGGTTCTTTTTCTATCGGTGCTGAATTGATATTCCGACTGTTTGTCCAAAATACAGGGAATAACTTTTTTACCGGACCCGCTAGCCGAAATCCAGACAACAAGACTCATGCCAGAGTGCAAGAAAACTGGATGCCAAACAAAACTTTAGTCAGCTTTGAAGATCTGTTTAATGGTCCATTTAATTACAATGACCTGAGCTTCTCTTTTACCAATACCAACACCGGTACTATGCTAGTGCCTGAACCCACCTCAACCCTCAGTCTCCTCGTCCTCGGCACTCTCGGCGCAGCTTCAACCCTCAAGCGCCAATTGAAATCCTCCAAATCCTCAGAAAAAGAAACCACAAAAGTCTCCTAATACCATCAATAAAATCCGACAATTCCCTTTCATTAATTAGAGGGGTTTTTATCAGTTGTCATACTAAATCCGTTGAGTAACGCACAGAAAACGGGTTTCTCCGAGAAACCCGTTTTCTACTCATGTGTTCTGCGAGCGAGATTTGCCCATAATTCAGCAGATATACTACCATTAATGCTTGGGAATAGTTTTTCCTAGCTTAGGGGGAGTGAAAGTTTAATTTTCCCTGAATCTTTCTAACAGTTCTGAGCGAGATAAATTAGCCAGAGAAAGAAGTAACCCGGTGCGTTCCGAGATAGGAAGTTGGGCAATCTGTTCCACCAGACCAGATAATTCTGCATCTAGGCTGCCAAAACGTCCTTCCAGAAGACTGGTTATCAGGGATAGTTGTCCTTCTAAACTGCCTCGTTGTATCCCTTCTTGTATTCCTTCTTGTTTCCACTCTTCTCGTTGTTGTAAATAAGCTGGTGATAGGTTCATAATGTCCTCCTGTTCTTCGGCACTTAAATTATCTCTTAATTCCAAACTCTTGCGCCAGTTGGCCAGAATTTCCAGTAAATTCTCTTGGAAAGGATTACCTTCAGGCAATTGCACTAATTC
>NZ_JASJFG010000095.1:0-1826 GCF_030065375.1 Microcystis sp. M49636_WE2
GGCTTGATATTGAGATGGTTTTCCTCTAAGCTTGTACTCTAAAACAAACATTTTGCGTTATCGACCTACCACGCAAACTACTCTAGCATACTAAAATTAAATTGGCAACTATAGATTAGAGTTATTCTTAGTCGTGCTTCGCTGTTGTATGCTGGTCAGCTTTTCATCTCCGAGGTGAAACCGAGGGTTCCTTCAAGCCGACATTATAGGTAAAAACCCGCAGATGAAATCAGAAAATCTTCTCAGAACCCCCATTGACACCGACATCGTGTCAGAATCTGGATAACCATGATACCATCTTGGTAATTAATCGACAAAATCAGCTTGATTAATTTAATCAAGTGGTGTGGGGAGTGTGAACACAGGAGTCTAAAATTCATGTCCAATCAACCAGCAAACTTTCCGGGTAACAGAAATCAACTCAAACCGATTAAAGTCGGGATTATCGGGGTCGGTAACATGGGACAACACCATAGTCGCATCCTGAGTTTATTAAAAGACGTGGAATTCGTCGGGGTGGCCGATGTCAACGTCGAAAAGGGTCTGGAAACTGCCAGTAAATACCGAGTCCGTTTTTTTGAAAATTATTTAGATCTCTTACCTAGGGTAGATGCGGTTTGTCTCGCTGTCCCCACGCGGTTACACCATCGAGTCGGGATGGACTGTCTGCAAGCGGGAGTACATACCTTGATCGAGAAACCGATCGCCGCTAGTATTAGTGAAGCGGAATCTTTAGTCAATGCGGCAGCCGATCATGATTGTATTCTGCAAGTGGGTCATATCGAGCGTTTTAATCCCGCTTTCCAAGAGTTATCGAAGGTCTTGAAAACCGAGGAGATTTTAGCGATTGAATCCCATCGCATGAGTCCCTATTCCCAACGCGCTAATGATGTGTCGGTGGTGTTAGATTTAATGATCCACGATATAGATTTAATTTTAGAATTAGTCGCCGCTCCCGTGGTGAAATTAACCGCTAGTGGTAGTCGCGCTGCCACTGATTCCGGTTATCTCGATTATGTCACTGCAACCCTTGGTTTTAGTAATGGAGTGGTGGCTAATTTAACCGCTAGTAAGGTGACTCATCGCAAGATTCGCCGTTTAGCGGCCCACTGTAAAAATTCTCTCACGGAAGCGGATTTTCTCAATAATGAAATCCTCATTCACCGGCAAACCACCGCTAACTATAGCACCGATTACGGTCAAGTTCTCTACCGTCAAGATGGTTTAATTGAAAAGGTTTATACCAGCAATATTGAACCTCTACACGCGGAATTAGAACATTTTGTTCATTGTGTGCGCGGTGGGGACCAACCTTCTGTCGGTGGGGAACAAGCTTTAAAAGCTTTACGATTAGCTAGTTTAATCGAACAAATTGCCCTTGATGGTCGCGTTTGGCAACAATCGGACTGGAATTATCAATATCTTAATTCTCCCGTGATTACTGCTTCTTGATTGTTTTTACCCCGATTCTTTAAGTAAGAGAATTGGGGTGAGGAAACAAAATTAGTTATCTGGAAAACTTTCCCAACATTTTTCTGAGGATTTTTTTCCACACCATTGACTTTCACAGGGAACTCCATCACCGTCTCCATCCATTTTGACATTGGGGCAATTTCTCAAGAAAAAAGTCGCTTCTGCACAGGAGGTCATCTGGGAACAGTGAGTTCTACCATCGCACCGAAACTGTGGAGAAGGACTAGGTTTTTTCTGGGGAGTGGGACGATTATTGTTGTTAGCTACGGCTAAATTATTGAGGGTTTGATTGCCAGAAATTGGTGATTTTATTGATATTTGTTCGCTCAGAAAACCCAGAATTAAAATAACAA
>NZ_JASJFG010000053.1:0-5066 GCF_030065375.1 Microcystis sp. M49636_WE2
GCATCCTGATACTTCGGCAGTGGTTTGTGTTTTAAAGGCTGCTTCTGCGGGAGAATTAGCCACAGAAGAAACGGAATTACTCGAAAAAATTCGCTCTAATGCTGGTATTCGTGATCGAGTTTTTTATGTTTTTAACCGCATTGATGAAACCTGGTACGCAGCCCAACTAAAACAACGTTTAGAAAACCTGATTCAAACGCAATTTCGTGATACTTCCCGCCTCTACAAAACCAGTGGACTTTTAGGATTTTATGGGTATCAGGTGAAAAATCAAACCAATATTAATCAGCGTTATGGTTTAGATTCTATCTTTGCCGAAAGTGTGAAAAATTTAGGAGGACAAGAAGAAACACCGCAATTTGTCAGCGAGTTTAATAACTATTGTGCCAACTCCGGTAAATTACTGGCAACTCCCTTTAAAGTTTCCATCCACGGTTATGAAACTCCCAATAAAAATTATTTCCGAGTTTTAAGTGAGTGGGGAACTCCTTTATTAGAGCAGTTAATTGCTGATAGCGGTATCGCAGAATTTCGCACAGCAATTACTCGTTATCTCACCGAAGAAAAACGTCCGCAATTGTTTGCTAATTTAGCTGATGATTTACAATCTCTCTGCATTACTCTCAAAAATCATTATCAAGAGATTTATCGTGATTTAGAAAGTCAACCACGAGAAATTGAGGCGATGAAAGCTCTGGAGTTAAATCACCTCAATCAAGAATTAAAAGAAGTGGGAGAGAAATTAACTAAACATATCGATGGTTATGTCAATGCTATCGTGGTTAATAGCGATGAAAACTTTGAGGAAGACTTTAAGAAACTGAAAGCAAGAATGGTATCAAGATTAGATGAGTTATTAAATACTTTTTCTGTCAAAAATGCCTACTCGCAAGCGACTTTAAACCATCCTCGCAATGCCACAGCACCTTTATTAGCAGTATTAGTAGAAGCTTTTTATTATCTGTCTAACCAGCTAGAAGATGTGTTAATTGAGGAGTCAACCAGTTTAATTACTCGCTTTTGTCAGCGTCTTTTAGATGCGGTAAGGCAAGGTGATTATTATCGGCAAATCTATCGTTTATTGGGTAACGATGGGGGCATAGAAAATCAGCTAAAACAGCTAGAAGATCAGTTAATTCATGCCTTAGTTTCCGAAGCGAGAACAGAGTGTGATCGCTATGTAAGAGAAAATAACAATTTTTACAACGAAGGCACTTTTTCTATCTTTCAATTTCGGCAAACTGTCCTACAAACTGCCCAAGGTTATGACTGTGAAAGTATTCTTGGTGCTGAACCCGCTATCCGTCAATTACTTAAGTTAGATTTTGAGCCAAAAGTATCAGTGACAATTCAGAAAAACTTCCGTCAAACTATTAATAATACTTTAAAAAATCAATTGATACCAATGGCGAAAAAACAAGCCGATACTATTCTACAACAGTTCAATCAAGCTCGTTATTATCTAGAACAAACCTTAGAACAGGAAGCGGCGGAAAAAATTGCGAATAATGCCCGCAAACAGGAAGAAATTCACCAAAAAATTGAGGATTATAACCAAGCGATAAACTCTCTCAATACTTGTTTAACTGCTATGGGTTTACAGAAAAATCATTTACCTATAATTGGTGAACAAGAATTAGAGATTGTCCCTGAAGTTGTTAATCACTCCAGCAATTAATATGGGGAGTGGGAAGGTGGGAAGTGAGGGGGAACAATCCAAAAAATTAATTAAAATTAAAACTGATCGGGGGATAAGCGATCGAAGTCTTGTTATTCTTAAACTGGTAGGTTTCGAGATGTTTTTAGGCTCGCAGCTGAACCTGATCAACCGATAACCGATAGAGGGGTGCAGAATGGGAGAATGGTTAGATTTTACCGATGAGGTGGTCACTGTTAATAGCAAAGGTGAGGAAATTAAACGGGAAAAAGTCACTAATCGAGGTTATAAATATTTTTTAAGCAAAAAAACCTTTTTAGAGATGATTTCTCTCCCTAGCGGTCAATACCTCATCGGTGCGCCCAAAAGCGAGTTAGGCTGGAAATTGAGTCAAAGTCCCCAATCTCCGGTTAATATTCAGGCTTTTTGCCTGAGTCGCTACCCAATCACCCAACGACAATGGCGCGAGGTGGCAAAATTAGAACCAGTAAATATTGAACTTAATCCCTATCCGGCCCATTTTGAAGGTTATGATCGCCCCGTAGAACAAATTAACTGGTGGGAAGCGGTGGAATTTTGCGATCGCCTATCCCGTCTCACGGGACTCAATTATCGTTTACCCGCAGAAAAAGAATGGGAATACGCTTGTCGGGGAGGAACATCAACCCCTTTTCACTTCGGCCCGACAATTTCCACTGATTTAGCCAACTATTCCGGGGTGGACTGGGATTATGGCGGAAAAGTGTGCAGTTCTGGTCGTTATGGGGAAGGTTCCCTAGGCTGCGATCGCAGAGAAACCACACCGGTGGGAATGTTTGCCGTCGCTAACCCTTTCGGACTCTACGATCTGCACGGAAATGTCAGGGAATGGTGTGCAGATTACTGGCGCGATAACTACGAAGCAGCCACAATAGAAGATAGGGACAGACGAGTTTTACGCGGGGGTTCCTGGAATGACGGCCCTAACAAATGTCGCTCGGCCTACCGGGTCAAATTTCTGGCTACTGCTGGACTCTATGATATCGGTTTTCGTGTGGTTAGCGATAATTCCCCTTTATAGAACCGATCAATCTTTGTGTCCTTTGTGTCTTTGTGGTTCGTTCCAGTCGCTCACTGGCAGGAATGTATCTTAGAATACATTTTACCCACCAAACCCAAGAGAGCCGATAGTGTTTCTTGGGGACTTCTGGAGTTTTCGAGGATGAAACGGGAATTAGAGAATTTATTGGGACGGAAAGTTGATTTGCTAACGAAAAAATCGATCGAGCAGAGTCATAATTGGATTCGTCAACGAGAGATTTTAGAGACAGCACAAGTGATTTATGTGGCGGGATAAGGCTTTTTTACTAGATATTGTCCGAGCCGGTCAATTAGCTCAACAATTTGCCGAGCAACTGGCAAAATTGGCAGGTGTTGGTCAGACAATTTTTTAAAATGTACCGCTCCTCGATCGAGAGTTAGAATTGATTTTAGAGACAATAAAGGTGATTTAACCAAATGATTGCTAACTTTGACCATAACTATCTTTCCCCGGAAGATTATTTAGCAACGGAGAGAATAGCCAAGGATAAACACGAATACATTCGCGGTCAAACCTACGCCATGGCTGGTGCAAGTAAAGCCCATGGTATGATTATTATCAACTTAGCCACACTTTTAAAAAACCGGCTGCGGGGTAGTGGTTGTCTTGTCTATGCCACAGATATGAAAGTTCGTCTAGAAATAGCTAATAGTTATTTTTATCCCGATCTTGTGGTCACTTGCGACTCGCGAGATAATCGGTCTTTCTCGGAAGATTTTATCCGTTATCCGCGCTTGATTGTAGAAGTATTATCCCCCACTACTGCTGCTTTTGCTCGCAACGCGCTCGCGAAGCGAGATCGGGGCGATAAATTTGCCGACTATCGTTCCCTTGAAACTTTAGAAGAATACGTTCTTATCAGTCAAGAACGCATCAGTGTAGATTGTTTTCGTCGCAATGACGAAGGATTCTGGGTTCTTTATCCCTACAGCAAAGGAGCAGATATTTATCTAGCTAGTATCGATTTTCACTGTGCGATCGAATCTTTATATGAAGATATAACAGAAATCTGTTAAAAAATCAGATAAGTTTTTTCTGTTTACTATTTACTTTTTACCTGATTAATGCTTGTCATCCTCTCCGCTATTGTTCCAGTGGGTTTTATCATCCTCATCGGTGTGATAGCAGGAAAAATTCTCACTGTGGAAGTGCATTCCCTTTCCCAAATCACGGTATATATTCTTGCCCCCGCTTTGGTGATTGATGGACTCTATCGCACCACTTTATCCGCCAGCAATATCGGTTTAATTCTCCTAGGCTTTGCCCTTATTTCATTGGTAATGGTGATTGTCGTCGAAATTATGGCCTATTGTCTCAGTCTCGATGATGATACCCGCAAAAGCCTCATGGCTGCCGCCGTGATGCCCAATAACGGTAATATGGGTTTACCGGTGGCTAGTTTTGCCCTGGGTGCGGCCGGACTGGAAAGAGCGATAATCTATATGATTGGCTCTAGTATTCTTTTATTTGGTATTAGTCCCGCTTATTTGCGAGGAAAAAGCTTTCTTTCAGGATTTCGCCTAGTTTTTCGCTTGCCCTTAATCTGGTCAATTTTTATCGGCATTAGCTTTCAAACTTTCTCTTTTCATCTTCCCCTGCAATTAGATAAAAGTGTTAGCTATCTGGGACAAGCGGCAATTCCTTTGGCTTTAATTATCCTAGGTATCCAATTATCTCAGCAAAAATTAGCGATCGGTAAATTAGAATTATTAGGGGTCTGTTTGCGTCTTTTAGTCGCTCCTCTTTTGGCATTTGCGATCGGCAATAGTTTAGGATTAACTGGTATGGATCTAAAAATTCTCATCCTACAAAGTGCCATGCCCACCGCCGTTAATACTGTCATTTTAGTCACAGAATTCGGTGGTTCAGCAGCTTTAATGGCCCGCACAGTTGTGGTCACTACCCTTGCTAGTTTTCTGACTATTCCTTTCTTTCTTTGGTTATTAAAAGTCTATTTATAATTAGGGTTTGCGGCAAAAAGTTTGTTGGTGGGGTTGGGAGTCAGGAGTCAGGAGTCAGGAGTCAGGAGTCAGGATTCCGGAGATAGGAGTCAGGAGATAGGAGTCAGGAGATAGGAGTCAGGAGATAGGAGATTATTTTTATTTATTCTCCCCTCTCCCCAATTCCCCAATTCCCCAATTCCCCACTTCCCCAATTCCCCAATTCCCACACCCCACACCCCACACCCTACACCCCACTTCCCAATTCATAATTCATAATTCATAATTCATAATTCATAATTCATAATTCATAATTCATAATTCATAATTCATAATTCATAATTCATAATTCATAATTCATAATTCATAATTCATAATTCATAATTCA
>NZ_JASJFG010000130.1:0-1588 GCF_030065375.1 Microcystis sp. M49636_WE2
AATCTTTTTTATTGGTTCTGCTCCTCCATCGGGTCAAGTTTTGCTCAATAATCAACCGATTCAACGCAGTGCTAAAGGATATTTTGCCCCTAGTTTTCCCCTAGAAGTTGGCGAAAATAATTTCACTATTCGCTATCAAAACCAAACTATTAATCGTCAAATAATTCGTCTAGATACTCAAGCAATTATTCCCCAAGAATTAGCTTTTGCTGATAACTCTCTCAGTCCTTCTGTCAATAAGACGAGGTTAGTGGGGGAATGGATTTGTTTTAGTGCGATTGCCACTCCCCAAGCTCAGGTTTCTGTGCAGTTAGGAGATAAAATCTTACCTCTTTTACCCCAAACTCACACTACAAAACTGCCTAGTAATGCCGCAGTTTTAACTAATCTTAATCAAGCGAATTCCGAGGATAAAACTGGTTACTATCGAGGTTGTCAGCAGTTTAAGCAAGAGGCTAACTTAGGAAAACCTATTTTTACAGCACAATTAAATAATCGCTCTATTAGCCAACAAGGTCAAGGAGAAATTAACATTATTAGCGATCAAAATTTACCAGTGATTGAAATTATAGCGGTCCAAGGGGTAGCACGCACGGGGCCGGGTAGTGATTATTCCCGTTTAACTCCTTTACCCCAAGGCACGAAAGCGAGAGTCACTGGGAAAGAAGGGGATTGGTTACGGTTAGATTATGGTGGTTGGATTTTAGAGCGAGAAACCCGTTTAATAGTTAATGAAGTCCTAGATAATGCTAATATTCGTGGTCTCTCTTCTCGCAGTATCAATCAAGCAACGGAAATTATTTTCCCCCTCTCCCATCCTGTACCCATCGCCGTGGCACAAGAAGATGATAAATTTATTTTGACTCTTTATAATACCATTGCCCAAACCGATACAATTTTTCTAGTGGATAATCCTTTAGTAAGACGTTTAGATTGGCGACAAATCAACCCGACCACGATAGAATACACTTTTAATCTTAATCAAAAACAACAGTGGGGTTATAGTCTTCGTTACCAGGGGACAAATTTAATCTTAACCCTGCGTCATCCCCCGGAAAAAAGTGATAATTTACAGGGCAAAGTTATTTTATTAGATCCAGGACATGGAGGTAAAGAAACCGGCGCTGTCGGTCCGACGGGTTACACAGAAAAAGAGATTAATTTGCTTATGTCTAAATTAATTAAACAGGAATTAGAAAAATTGGGGGCAACAGTTTATTTAACCAGAGAAACGGACATTTATCTATCCCTACCGGCACGAGTAGAGATGATTAATAATCTGCAACCAACCCTAGCAATATCGGTTCACTATAATGCTTTGCCTGATGATGGAGATGCCTTAAATACTCAAGGAATCGGCATATTTTGGTATCATCCCCAGGCAGCGGATCTATCGGTTTTTCTCCACGATTATTTAACCAAAAATCTTAGTCGTCCTTCCTATGGGGTATTTTGGAATAATTTAGCTTTAACTCGTCCCTATAGTAGTCCTTCATTGTTATTAGAGTTAGGATTTATGAGTAATCCTCAAGAATTTGAATGGATTACCGATACTCAGGCACAAAAACAATTAGCGCAAGTTTTAGCC
>NZ_JASJFG010000863.1:0-2519 GCF_030065375.1 Microcystis sp. M49636_WE2
CTTTTCGTCTCGATATATTAGATGAACTTAAAGATAGTCCTAGTCTGAAACCTTATCTTTTGGAAATTTTTGATGAATGTTATCTTTCAGCCCGAAAAAATGCCAGTGACCGCTCTCAATTACCCCTCGATACTTTCCCCGCTATTCCTCTTGGTTCCCTTGAACAAATTCTCGATGAAGATTGGTTTCCTGTGGGCGATAATCTGGATTAGGCTGCTCCATACTGCTGTAACAAAAAACAACTATCCCCCGATAGCGATCGCTAAAAGTCGAATAATTGTAAGTTTTTGTCAAGGGGTGCGGTCAGATCGAAGAATCATCGCTAGAATGAGCCTAATTGTCAGGAATTTAGTTAAACAAGGTTTTTGGCAATATGCTAATCTGGCTAACACGCTTTTGGTCGTGATATGGGGAATGAAATGCTTAAAATTCTAATTGAAAACTTATCCAAGTTATCTGAAGTCAGTGAAAGCCTTCAGAAAATCATTAATTTAAAACTACCACTGTGGATGATTATTCCACTGCTCTTCTTATCTAGTTTCCCTTCAATTCAAAGTTATTTGTCCAGTAGAAAAGAGACTGTGCTTTTACCGGCAAATAAACTGTGGCTAAATACTGGTTTAGAAATTAAGCCTGGTCAAGAAGTAAAAATTACAGCAACTGGTTCAATTAATCTTGCTATTCATCGACTGGTTGAGGCTGCCTATACCCATAAATACCCAAGATTGGGATGGATGGAACCTGAAGGCGGGCAGCCTTTAGGTTATAAAGATTTACGAATAAAGCAGTACCTAATTTCACCAGATAACAACTATGGTGTTTTACTTGCCTGTATCACTACAGAGGACCTGAGCAAGACTAACCCTAAACCTAAAAATATTAGCGTAATAGGAAGAAATGCTTCAATCAAGAGCGAAAAAGGAGGAAAACTCTGGCTAGTTGTCAACGATGCTGTGCTTAACAAGGATGCGGAAAGTGCTTACATACTCTCTCAAAAAGAACTTGATGAAACTTATGGTTCAGGCAAGGTTACAGTAAAACAGAGGGAAGATGAGTGGAAACGAATTGTAGATGATAGCTATTTTGAAGCATATTTTGATGATAACTCTGGAGCATTTTTGGTTCAGATTCAGTTTGCTCAGTGAGTAGTGCAAATCGCTGTATCACAATCCGCTTGCACAAGGAACTGAGGTATCCACTATCGGTTATGATGGATGCAAAGCGCGATCGCCGATCTTGTAGGGTGCGTTCCCTAATGTGACTCCCACTGCTCCAGCGATCGATTTTGGGGAACGCACCATGCCCATTGATTGAAACTGTGGGTTTAAGTACGGTGTGGGCTAATCTGGCTAACACGCTTTTGGACGTGATATAAAGATAATACGGGTGACGGTTTATCTGATGACTGAGAATGGATGTGTAGGGGATGTCTTTCAGGCATTTTTCTGCGGCAACTTTATATTTTTGATAAAATACGAGTTAGTGAACGCAGCCCTTAGGGGGCTTTGGCTATGACGCTCGCATCAAATGAACAAACCGCTATCATTCGTACAGAGCGGGGACTGACGATCGCAGGAACCCGCATCACCCTCTACGATGTGATGGATTATGTGACTGCTCAATATCCACCTAAGTTCATTCAGGGATTATTTGATCTGACGGAAGAGCAAATTAACGCTGCCCTGGCTTATATTGAGGCTCATCGTGCGGATGTAGAAGCTGAGTACCAGCAAGTTCTCAAAGAAGCTGAAGAACTGCGACAATATTATGAAGAGCAAAATCGTGAGCGAGTTGCCCGTATTGCTGCTAAGCCGCCAAAACCAGGCACAGAAGCCATTCGAGCAAAACTTCAAGCGGAAAAAGCCAAGTTGGCATCACGGGCATGAATTTTCTAGTTGATCATAACTTACGAGGGCATTCTGTTGTCCTCGCCGGTGGCCTTGCTGCGAGTGGTTGGCTTGACTTGATCTCGATTCGTTTTATTCTGTTTGAAGAAGTTGGGTTAGCTGTCACGAGCGATGATCGCGTTGTTTGGCGGTATGCCCAAGCCAATCAGATGATCCTGATCACCGCTAACCGAAGTATGAAAGGCAAAGATTCCCTGGAGCAAGTGATGCGGGAGGAAAATACCCCCACATCATTACCCGTCGTGACAATCGGTAATATTGAGCGACTACTTGCCGAGCCAGATTATCGAGATCGTTGCGTTAACCGTTTGGTTGATATTGTAGTTGATATTGAAGATTATCAAGGCGCAAGACGCATTTTTATTCCGTGACGCGCCGAATGCTAGGGCCGTTGAAGTCTATCTGTAGGGACACGGCATAACGGGGTCTTTATACTGAATCGGTTTTTAATAGTATGATTAACTGCCAATTCAACTTGAAAAACCCGCTCCCTTCTCCCCACTGCTGTAACAAAAAACAACTATCCCCCGATAGCGATCGCTAAAGGTCGAATAATTGTAAATTTTTGTCAATGGGTGCGGTCAGATCGAAGAATCATCGCTAGAATGAGCC
>NZ_JASJFG010001097.1:0-7276 GCF_030065375.1 Microcystis sp. M49636_WE2
AATTACCAAATACTATCAAGTTCTAAGACAAATTGAGATAAAATATTTTCCCCCGATAAACTCTCTGGATTAGTTAAAATTTCTACTGCCTGTCCTTGACGATAAATTTCTACTTGTCTAGTTTTTCTATTGATTAACCAACCTAAACGAGTCCCATTATCTAAATATTCCTGCATTTTTTTCCTAGCAGTTTCTAAGTTGTCACTAGGAGACATTAATTCAATGACAAAATCGGGAGATAGAGGTAAAAATCTTTCCTTTTGTTGCGGGGTTAAAGCTTGCCATTTTTCTAAAGGTATCCAAGCAGCATCGGGAGAGCGATCGGCCCCATTTGGTAGTTTAAATCCTCCAGAAGAATCAAAAACTACACCTAATTTATGTAGGTTATTCCATAACCATAATTGGGCAGTGATTCCAGCGTTAGAATTGCTGGTTTTTCCCCCCGTTGGTGGCATAATAATTAAATCTCCTTTTGGGTTGCGTTCCAAGCGTAAATCTCGGTTATCCTGACAAAGTTGAAAGAACTGTTCATCGCTGAGTTGCCAAGATTCAAATTTAACTTCTACTGTCATTATTATCCCCAACCTACTCTCGTCTAAAATTCATGGTAACACCCTAGGGCAAGAGATGTTCCTGGATGAAATTAGTGTAAACATCTCCAGCTAAAAAGGCGGGAGTTTCCAATATTTTACGATGGAAATCAATAGTCGTCGGTACTCCCGTGATCGCACATTCCCGCAGGGCGCGTTTCATGCGTTTAATCGCAGTTTCGCGATTTTCTCCCCAGACAATTAATTTACCGATTAGGGAATCGTAATAGGGGGGGATTTCGTAATCGGTGTAAACGTGGGAATCCATGCGGACACCGGGACCGCCGGGGGGCAGATAACCGCTAATTTTGCCGGGGTGGGGGCGAAAATTGCGATCGGGATCCTCGGCATTAATGCGACACTCGATCGAATGTCCTCTAAATATCACCTGATCTTGCTTAATTTGCAGTTTTTCGCCCTGTGCCACCAGAATTTGTTCTCGGATCAGGTCTATCCCCGTGATCATCTCCGTGACGGGGTGTTCCACCTGAATACGGGTGTTCATTTCCATGAAGTAAAAATTACCGTGTTTATCGACTAAAAATTCCACGGTTCCCACCCCGACGTAATTAATCGATTTAGCGGCTTTAACGGCGGCATTACCCATTTTTGAGCGTAAATGGGGCGTTAAGAAGGGGCTGGGTGCCTCTTCTAGCAGTTTTTGGTGTCGTCGCTGAATCGAACAGTCTCTTTCTCCTAAATGGATCACGTTACCGTGACTATCGGCCAAAATCTGAAACTCGATATGTCGGGGACATTCGATAAATTTTTCTAGATATACTCCCGAATTGCCAAAAGCCGCCTCTGCTTCCCCTTGGGCGGCTTTTAACATATTACCTAGTTCATCTGCACTCTTGACAAGACGCATCCCACGCCCTCCACCGCCAGCGGTGGCTTTAATCAGGACAGGATAACCGATGTCATCAGCGATACGTTTTGCTTCCGCTTCTGAGGTAATTAAACCACCACTGCCGGGGATAGTGGGAACTCCCGCTTTTTGCATGGTTTTTTTAGCGGTGGATTTATCACCCATAGCCAGAATAGCACTGGGAGACGGACCGATAAAAGTTAACTGATGATCGGCACAAATTTCGGCAAAGCGAGCGTTTTCTGCCAAAAAACCGTAACCGGGATGGATGGCCGTGGCGTTGCGTGTTAGGGCAGCCGAGATGATATTAGGGATATTTAGGTAACTTTTGCTGCTTGGGGGCGGACCAATACAAACACTCTCATCGGCCAGTTGAACGTGAAGGGCGTGGCGATCGATGGTAGAGTGGACGGCAACGGTTCTAATGCCCAATTCTTCGCAACTATGAAGGATTCTTAAGGCGATTTCCCCGCGATTGGCGATTAATATCTTGGCAAACTGCATTGGACGACCACGAGATCAGGCTGGTGTGATAGGCGACTATTTAGTAGAATATCTGGTTTTGTTACCTTGGGGAAATCGGGTTGGGGAAGTGGGGTGTGGGGTGTGGGGTGTGGGGAGAATAAATAAAATAATCTCCTATCTCCTGACTGCTATCTCCTGACTCCTATCTCCTGACTCGTACCTACCGACGGCTAAAATAACTGACTCGGTCGCCCTCCCCAGTCAAGATTGAAAGCGATAAGCTAGAGTGTGAGGAGTGAAAACTTTTTAATCTCGTTTCGCCCCTAGAGGATAATAGCTCGATGTTGCGAATTATCACAGAGCCATGGTCAGCCAGAACGGAACTGAGACGAATTCGGGAACGGTTCGACGATCCGGAAATTCGGGAAAAAGAATCGCTTGTCCGAGAGATTGTCGATCAGGTGCGACTTGCTGGCGATCAATCGTTGGTGGATTACACGGAAAAATTCTACCAACAGTCCCTTAATCTACAACAACTTAAGGTGAGTGGCTCGGAACTGGATGCCGCTTATCAACAGGTGTCGCAGGATTTATTAAATGCGATCGCTGTTGCCTGTGCAAAAATGGAAGCTTTTCATCGTCAGCGTCTTCCCAAAGCCTGGGTCCAGTTTCCTGAGGATGGTACGGTTCGAGGGAAACGTTATCAACCGGTTAACAGTGTGGGAATTGTCGTTCCCGATGGGAAACGGGCCTATCTCAGTTTATTGTTACAACAGGCGATTCCTGCCAAAATAGCGGGGGTTAAACGGATTGTGATGGTATCTCCCGCCGATGAGGATTTACGCATCCATCCGGCGATTTTAGTGGCAGCCCAATCGGTGGGTATTAGTGAGATTTATCGGGTGGCTGGACCACAGGCGATCGCCGCTTTAGCCTACGGCACAAAAACGATCGCTCCCGTGGAGATGATTGCCGGAATAGGTGATTTTTATACTAATTTGGCTAAAAAACTGGTTTCTGACCATGTAAAAATCGATTATCTCTCTATTACTTCTGATCTAGTTATTATTGCCGATAGTCAAGCCAATCCCAGGCAGTTGGCCCTAGATCTATTAGCGCAAGCGGAACAGTATTCCCTAGCGGCAGCGATTTTATTGACGACGGATAAGGCTTTGGCCCCAATAGTACAGGAAGAAGTACAAAAACAGTTACAGATACATCCCCAGAGATTGTTGACGGAAAAAGCGATCGCTCATTATGGTTTAATCGTGGTGGTGGAGTCATTGGAGAAAGCGATCGAATTATCGAATCTTTTTGCTCCCACCCATTTATCCTTAATGATCGATGAGCCTTGGGAAAAGATATCTTCTGTGAGACAATCGGGAACTATTCTCCTTGGTTCTACTACTCCAAAAGCGGTGGCTGATTATTTGGGTTGTCCCGTGGGAGTGGAAACTTTTCTCAATTCCGCCACTTTAATCGAATATCCTGCCGATTCCTTCGCCTCCATAGCCCATAATCTGCAAATATTAGCGCAAGCGGAGGGATTTACGGCAACGGATGCGGGTATAGAATCCCGAGGTGAGGACAAGAACTAGAGAAACTATAATCTTCTCAAAGCAACTATTGGGTCTAATTTAGCGGCATGATGAGCGGGAACAACACCGAAAATTAGACCGATGGCACTAGAAACTCCTAAAGCGAGAATTATGGCAGGGATTGAGATACTGGTGGTTAAAGCGGCAAAAATTCCCGCTAGATACATTCCTTGAATGCCGACAAAAATCCCGATAATTCCGCCAGTGGTGGCTAAAATCACCGATTCAATGAGAAATTGACCTTTTATGTCCCCTTCTTTCGCTCCTAAAGCCTTTCTTAACCCGATTTCTTGGGTTCTTTCCGTGACTGACACGAGCATAATATTCATTATGCCGATTCCGCCAACAAAAAGGGAAATACTGGCGATCGAGGCTAACATTCTAGTTAAACTATCGTTAGTCTCTTTGGCCATTTCTAGGACTGTGGTTTGGGGGAAAATCTGCACATAATTCTCGTCACTGACCTGATGACGCATTTGCAGCAGGTTGCTAATCTGAAACTGAGCGGCTTTAATTTGGGCGGAGTTTTTAGCCAAGACAGAAATATGAGTTAGGGGAATGCCATAGATAGAATTGCGCCCTAAAACCTGATTAGACATAGTAGTTAGGGGAATTAAAGCTCGATCGTCCTGATTAGTCTCAAATAAGGAGCCTTTCGTCTGTAAAACTCCAATGACTTGAAAACTAAGATTGCCCATGCGAAGATTTTCGCCGACGGGATTGCGATTACCAAAGAGATTTTTGGCTAATTCCGATCCCAAGACAATCACCCGATTATCCCGTTTCAGGTCAGATTCCATAATAAATCTACCCTTAGATAGTTGACGGTTACGCACATTTAGGTACTGGGATCCCACCCCAATCAGGGGACTATTACTGGTTCTATTACCGAAGGATAAGATTTTTTTACCGCTCAATTCGGGAGAAATGGCGGTAATGGCGGGAACTTGAGATGCGATCGCTTGGGCATCTTCGTAGGTGAGAGGCCGGGGATTAGGAATTGTCCGGCGGACATTGCGCGAGGAAGTAGAAACAAATAAAACATTCGGTCCGAGAGCTTCAAACTGCTCGAGGGCGACTTTTTGCGCTCCTTCACCCACTCCCACTAGGGCAATGACGGAGGCGTTACCGATAGCAATTCCCAGCATAGTCAGACCACTACGCAGTTTATTGCCCATCAAAGCGGAAAAAGCCATTTTCAGGTTTTCGAGCATTTCCATGGTTAGTTACATTCAGTAATCAGTGGGGAATTATGAATTATGAATTATGAATTATGAATTATGAATTATGAATTATGAATTATGAATTATGAATTATGAGGTGGGGAGAATAAATAAAAATAATCTCCTGACGACTGATAACTGATAACTGATAACTGATAACTTACATCTGATAACTGATAACTGATAACTGATAACTGATTAGCGGGTAGAGATTTGGAGAGTTTCCGGTTTGCTTAAATCGCCAGTAATAGTTAAACTGCGCCGATTAGCGTTGAGATGACGGACAATTTTATAGATAGCTTCAACTTGGTCACTAGCGCCGATTTTGGCCGCTAGAGTGGTTAGGTCGAGAGCAGTCCCCGTTTCCCGAACAACTTGCACGATTTTTCTTTGTAAATCCAGAATAGAAGCGGCAGCTTTTTTCCCTGCTTCTACCCCGGGTTGATGGTAGGCGTTAATGTTAACTAAACTAGCATAGAAACTAACGGCCCGTTCGTAGAGGGCAATTAAAGCTCCTACCTGACGGGGAGTAACCTCTGGGATAGTGATAGTGATAGAGTGACGACTATTTTCGTATAAAGCTTGTCGAGTACCTTGCAGTAATCCTGAGAGGAAATCGCCAGCAGTGGAGCCGGTTTCCACTTCCATGGAGTCTCCTTGTCGGTCTTTTAACACTTCAATAAAAGTGGCGAAGAAATTGGGAATCCCTTCGCGTAATTGTTGGACGTAGGCGTGTTGGTCCGTAGAACCTTTGTTACCATAGACGGCGATGCCTTGGTACACCTTATTGCCATCGAGGTCTTTTTCTTTACCGAGGGACTCCATGACCAATTGTTGCAGATAGCGGCTAAAGAGATAGAGACTGTCTTTGTAGGGCAGAATCACCATATCTTTCTCTCCCTTGCCGTTGCCCTCATGATACCAAGCTAGAGCCAGTAGGGCGCTAGGGTTTTTTTTCAGGTTATGGACGCGGGTGGCGATGTCCATTTCTTTGGCCCCGGCTAACATTTCATCGATGTCGATACCCTGCAAAGCGGCCGGGAGAAGACCGACGGCGGATAGTTCGGATGTACGACCACCGACCCAATCCTGCATGGGGAAACGAGTTAGCCAATCTTGGGCGTATTTGTCCAGTTGGCTACCAGGCATAGTGACGGCGACCGCGTGTTGGGGAAAGTCTAAATCTTGTTTTTCGTAAGCGTTGCGGACTTCTAACATTCCGTTTCTCGCTTCGGGAGTGCCGCCGGATTTACTGGTGACGATAACCAGGGTGGTAGCTAGGGGTAAATGGGCTAGGGTGCGATCGATGCCTTTAGGGTCGGTATTATCAATAAAAGCAATCTCTAAGGGGGGATTAAGGGGGGATAGAGCCTCGGCAACGAATTGGGGACCCAAAGCAGACCCCCCGATGCCTACACAGAGAATATGGCTAAATTTTCCCCGATTGGGCGGCTTAATCGCTCCGGAGTGAATTTTCTTGACAAATTCTTTGATCTGTGCTAGGGGTTCGGTGATTTCGTCCCGCAATTCCTGGTTAGGAGCGAGTTCAGGAGCGCGCAGCCAGTAGTGGCCGACCATACGCTGTTCGTCGGGATTGGCGATCGCACCCTGTTCTAAAGCTGTCATATCTTGGAAAGCACGCTCAAATTTTGCTTCTAGACCTTTGAGAAAAGCCTCATCGAAGGGAATCCGACTGACATCGAGATAAAGTTCTAGGTTAGGGTGATAGTATAACCAATCTTGGTAACGTTGCCAGAGTTGCAGATTATCCATAAAAAAAAGCGAAATTTTTGTTTAATTACTCGTTTAGGGGAGATAGGATTCTATCCTCTCCAATCATCATACAGGTAGTTTTAGGCTAGAAGTTGACGGTTAAGCATATATTAGGGGTTGGCAAAATACTAACAGTGACTGAACTGTCCCCTAATTGTTCGGTTTGCTGGTGTTGGCTGTTGATTTTTTAACCGGTCCTATGGCTATCTACTCATCCCCTCTCAAAATCGGTAACTTAGAAGTGCATAGCCGCGTCTTGCAATCACCTTTATCCGGTGTCACCGATTTAGTTTTTCGGCGCTTGGTGAGACGCTTTGCTCCCGATTCCATGCTCTATACCGAGATGGTCAATGCGACAGAAATCTCCCAGCTGCAAGAGTTACCGCAATTGATGGTTATCGGGGACAAAGAACAACCAATTAGTATGCAGTTATTTGATTGCCGTCCCGATTTTATGGCTGTAGCGGCGGAAAAAGCGGTTAAAGAAGGAGCGATGACCATCGATATTAATATGGGTTGTCCTGTTAATAAAATTACTAAAAAAGGCGGCGGTTCTTCGCTTTTACGACAGCCAGAAATTGCCGAGCAAATTGTTAGGGAAGTGGTGGGAGCGGTATCGGTGCCGGTAACGGTGAAAACTCGCTTGGGATGGAACGCCCAAGAGATTAATATTATCGATTTTGCCCGTCGTTTGGAAGATGCGGGAGCGCAAATGTTGACCCTGCACGCACGCACTAGGGAACAGGGTTATCACGGGCC
>NZ_JASJFG010000034.1:0-4898 GCF_030065375.1 Microcystis sp. M49636_WE2
AATCACAATACGGGCGGCTGCATCGGCAGCATGGGTAAATTTCCAATCCATACAGATATCACCGGCCGCATAAATTTTCGGGTTAGTAGTTTGCAGATAATCATTAACTTTGACTCCCCGACGAGTATCGTATTCCACGGCCACCGCTTCTAAATTTAATCCTGACAGATTAGGCTCCCGGCCGGCAGCGACTAAAATCTCGTCAACGGTGATAGTTGCTCCTTGACCGTTGCTAGTATATTCAATGGTTTTACCCCGCTCATTTTTTCTCACCCGTTCAATTTGGCAAGAGAGAATTAACTGCATTCCTTCCCGCAGGAAAGTATTCTCAATAATTGCGGCTGCTTCTGGGTCTTCTTTATTCAAAAGATGGGAATGGTTATGAAATAAAATCACTTGCGTGCCTAACCGTTGAAAAGCTTGGGCTAATTCACAACCAATCGGCCCGCCACCGATAATAGCTAATCGAGGAGGTAATTCTGTGAGGGAAAAAATTGTTTCATTGGTATAAAATCCCGCTTCTTTTAGTCCGGGGATATCGGGATGAAAAGCCCTAGTACCAGTGGCAATGACGGCTTTTTTATAAGCGAGGGTTTTTCCCGCGACTTCCACGGCATTTTGTCCTAAAAAACGAGCGCTACCCAAGAAGACATCGATACCTAGTTTTTGGAAACGTTGCACCGAATCATGATGACTAATATCGGCGCGAATTTGCCGCATTCTGGTCATTACTCTGGCAAAATCTACCCTAGTATCCCCAATATCAATTCCTAATTTTTTGGCTTTCTCAATTTCCCCGATAATTCTAGAGGAACGAATCAGACATTTAGAAGGAATACAACCGAAATTGAGGCAATCTCCCCCCATTAAGTGTTTTTCCACTAAAGCCACTTTTAAACCTATATCTAAACCCGCCGCCCCCGCCGCTACGACTAAACCCGCAGTACCCGCACCGATGACGACTAAATCATAACAATCCTGGGGTTGTGGATTGACCCAATCGGCGGGATGAACATAATTAACTAATTTTTGATTATGTTCGTCCATGGGGAGAATATTAACTTCACTGGAGCTATTTTGAAACATAGTGAACTACCTCGACTCCCTAGGCGCAGTTGTCAAGACTTCGGAATTTACAGGGGAATGCGTCAAGACAGACTTACATCCACCTTTTTGACTTACTTCTCCTCTTTGAGCAGTGGTCTGAGTTCCTGAGACCAATAATTGTCTGATGCCTTCTGCTCTTATTTTTTTAGCTGCATTTTTGTCTCTATCGTCATGTGTACCATAGCTTGGACAAGTCCATTTTCTAACGTCTAATGGCATATCAGACATTTGATAGAGACAATAAGAATAGGTTTTAGAGCTAGGGAAAAATCTATCAATCTCCATCAATAAACCGCCTTTATTCTGTAGTTTATAGTCAATAAATTTACCTCTTGGCCAAGTTGGTAGAGCAAGTTTCTTGGTTCTATGTTAGTTGTTGTATTAATCGGACAAAACCTGATGAGACTTTCTCTGTCAACTCTTAAGGAGTTGTGCGTTTCATTTTTCAATTGGCGATTTAAGAGCCAATTTTAAAGGCTTCTAGAAATAAACTATAGGTGATACCAATTTTTAGTAAATTGAAAGATTCTCGCAGAATCGGTGCTGGTTTAGCCTGAGAACTTTTTCGATAAACAATCCGGCTAGTCGCCTCCGTAAACAGCAGCAATAAACCGGCAGCGGTGACATCCCATTGAGCAGTTTGACCAGCAGTAGTGACAATTGCTTGACCAGAAAAAACTCCAAATAAAACACAAATTATCTGGAGGGAAATCCGCCGCCAAGGATTACCAAAAAAGCTATTAAATCGACTGCTGGTGACATTAGCCAGCGTACTTAAACGGGTGCGTTGCATGGTCATATTTATTTAGAAGTAATACGATTAAGAAGCCACAAAGAGGTAACAATACCAGTAAAGTGAGCGAGAATTGTATTAGTATTAGCCTGCACAATTAACAGGTCAACAGAATTAACAAATTGACTGGGGTTAGAGGCAACATTAAAAGTACCTTGGGGAACATTGAGGGATTTAATTAAGACGATTCCCGCCAAGGCTTGCGCCCCCAAAATCGTTAAAAACATCCCGATAATATTAGCGATTAAACCCTGACGGATTAATTGAATAGTATCGGATTTTTTCGGGCGACTATCTTGATCACCCCTCAACATTTGACGGGCAATTTTCATGTAACGAGAGGAAAAGAAAATGGCAACCACCAAGAAACCAGCCCCACCAATGGCACATAAAACACCGATTTCAATACCGGAAGTGCGTTGTCTCGTCCCTAATAAACTAGCGGTAGCAATGAGTAATAAAACCCCTGAAATTACGCCTAGGACAATCTGTGTCCAAAAACCGATTCTTCCCTGACGTAAAAGGATATTAGCAGCCCGTTGGACGGCGGGAGGCAAGGAATAAAGATCAGAATCTCTCGGGGTGGATATATTGGTAATTTCTGATTGTTTGTCTCTCATCGGGGTTAAGCTAGGGATTGGGTAAATCTGGTCCTGATCTATTTTCGTCTTTTTTTTTGCCCATGGCTAGAGATTTAATTTTGGCACTGACTGGCTATCTGTTTAGCTTCTACCTGTAAACGCTGGGCCATACGAAACATTTCTTGACCGGTGTGGAGAGAGCGATCATCGTAGTTAAGGGTAAAGGTTTCTAATTCTTCTAGTCCGTCAGTGAGATGATTGAGACAGTAGTACACAGAGGCGGCCACTTTGGCCATTTTGGCAGGATTAGGCCGTTGGGAAAAGAGGGTTTTGGCTCGATCGAGATTTTGGCGACAGGTTTCTAGATAGTCTTGAAAAACAGCCATTAACTGATCATCGAAGGGATCCGCGGATAGGTGATCGATCTGACCTTTGAGGGGTCGGATAATTTGACCGATCAGGCGATTAATCGGGCTATAGGTCTGTTTATACCACTGTTTGACCAGGGCTTCGTCTTCCTGGACCGTTTCTTTGTAACGATGATAATTTGCTTGGGCGGTGGCGGTGCGTTGGGCGCGTTTTTCGGGAGAATTGGCGATTAGTTGGTTATCGTAGTCCTTTCTTAGTCTCGGATCGCTTAAAATCTCGTAGGCGGCGTTAATAGCGACGATTTTATCGTGACTGGCACTATCGTTTTGACTATCGGGGTGGAATTGTCTGGCTAAACGCCGATAGGCCCGTTTAATCTCGTCAGGGGTCGATTTATGGCTAATTTCTAAGGTTTGGTAGTGGTTGCCGGTCATGAGCGCAAGCGATCGATCTGTCTTTTATTATTATCGACTATGCTTAACGCGGCGGAGAAGGAGAATTGTCGAGAGTGGGAAAGTGGGGAGGTGGGGTGTGGGGTGTGGGGTGTGGGGTGTGGGAAGAATACATAAAAATAATCTCCTGTTTCCTGAATACTGACTTCTGACTCCCGACTTCTGACTTCTAACCCAATGTTCGCCAAAGATAAGCAAAAGTTATATATTGACCCCAAAAACTTGAGAATATTTAAATTAACATTCCGCAATATTTATAAATTCTTAAGAATTAATTGAGAAACATTTTTATTTAACAACGATTTTACAATGGTTACAGCGATTTGATAGAATTTCATAGTGGGTTATTCTGTGATTTTTTGGGTGGCAAGGGTTGAAACCCTTGCCACACCTACAAGGTAATCCTAATTAAGACGGGTAAATTAGTCAATTTCACCCACAACGATGATCTTTTTTTTGTGTAGTTTTATTACAAAGAAAAAGTTTTTTTGACAAAAAGCACAAAGTATGAATTATGAATTGGGGAGAAGGGAGGGGGAGAGGGGGAGAAGGGAGAATAAATAAAAATAATCTTCAGAATTCTGAATTGAGAATACTGACAAAATTGGCAATAATTAGACAAAAGGATTGATTTCAGGGATATGATCGATCGAGGGTAAGTCTATTTGGCCCGATCGCTCTTGTCTAAGATAATAGGGACAATGAAGCTGACAATCGGGACGATGGGGAAAATCGACTAAATCATTTTGGTATGCTGATAGATAGAGATCGAGATCCTTCAATAAACGGCGTAAATCCCGTCCTGTCCGTTGGTGTAGTTTGCGATTATATTTAAAAGTAATTTGTTCGGGGCTGCGGGGTAACTGCACAAACCAATAGGTCATCGATAAACTATCAAGAGGATAAGCAGAAGTTTCTGCCAACACATACAGATAAAGTCTCGTCTGCCAATTTTTGGCTAGTTTGTCGGCATCGATAGGTTTTAAGTAGGTTTTCCAGTCAAAAATTACCGCTCGATCGCTCTCTAGTAAAATTAAATCATAGATAACCGTTAATAAATAATTACCCACAGTTAAACTGCGACAATGTTCTGCTTCTCGATTAGCTTCTCCCGGATTTTGGGCAATTGCCGGGGCAGCCTTTAATAGGGCTGTTAAACAATGTTCTAACTGTTCATTTTCGCGTAATAGAGACGTGATTGGCAGCCCTAATTCCCGCTGCTGTAATAATAGGTGAAACTGACTGCCCCATTCTTGCCGCTGCAATTGCCCGGGGTCAGCCGGTGTGTTAAGTTGCTCTAGATAGACTTTTTGAAATCTCGGTGGACAGGTTTCCAATAGGTTTAAATGGCCCTGGGCAAGACGATAGATATTAGACATGATAACTAGATAGGTATTAAAAACTTTCAGATGCCCCCCTTATTAAGGGGGGATTAAGGGGGGATCGGCACCCCCATTATCAAGGGTAGATCCCCCCGCCTATCGGCACCCCCCTTATCAAGGGTAGATCCCCCCGCCTATCGGCACCCCCCTTATCAAGGGGGGCAGGGGGGATCGAACCTAAAATCCATTTTTAATTTAATTATAACCAGCTACT
>NZ_JASJFG010000412.1:0-1041 GCF_030065375.1 Microcystis sp. M49636_WE2
GAATAATAAGGATACAATAATAACCATGCAGATTGATTTAACACAAAACTTTGGGCAATATCTCAATCCTCAAGCGAGAAATATAGAAGAATATGAGGTGTTTTTAACTGTTGGGGACATTGACAATAGGCTAAGGTGTTGTTAGCATATCCAACATGAAGGCTACCGCGATCATTTGTCGTCGCGTCATCTTGGCCCCAGACGCATTCGCAGAAGTCCCTGTCTGGCCTGTTCCCCAACCAGTTCTGCCATTGGAGCATCCTTACGTCATATACTTAAAAGTAGGATAAGAAATTGTTTAGAGAGTGATCCAAAACTTTAAAGATAAAGAAGCTCAAAAAGTTTTTGAACGTAAACATTCGCGTAAATTGCCATTAGATATCCAACAAGTGGCATTGCGAAAATTGCGGATGCTTAATCGTGCGGAAACCCTGCAAGATCTTCGTGTCCCACCAGCAAATCGATTGGAACGTCTGGTTGGTGACAGGGAAGGTCAATATAGCATTCGGGTTAACGATCAATGGCGAATTTGCTTTGTCTGGCAAAACGGTGATGCTCTAGACGTAGAAATCGTTGATTATCATTGAGGTAAAATAATGAATGAAGATAAACTAATGCCAATTCATCCCGGTGAGGTTCTTTTAGAGGAATTTATCAAGCCAATGAACCTTAGTCAGAATCAAATAGCTCTGGCTCTTGGAGTTCCTGAACAATGTATTAACGAAATCGTTCACGGAAAGCGGTGTATCACGGCGGATATAGCTCTTCGGTTAGCTCGTTATTTTGATATGTCACCGCGATTTTGGCTGGGATTACAAATGGATTACGATCTGGACGTTGTTGAAGATGAAATAGGAGATCAATTGGACAAAGAAGTTGCTGTAATGACAGTTATTTGTGCAGAAAAGTAATTTGTTTGATATGTTCTAAGGCAGAAACTTGGAATATATCAAACAAATTTGGCAGCGACCCCCCTTGACAATCACGAATATTTATTGTATCACGTTAAATCATAAGGTTGGTCTCTCTCAAAAAAAATCA
>NZ_JASJFG010000120.1:0-1013 GCF_030065375.1 Microcystis sp. M49636_WE2
ATCTCTAAACAAGACCCCTCCCTGCGATTAGAATTAGACGAATATTGGTATGCAGTCCCCGAAATTATAACAAGCATACAAGCGCATTTTGGTCAAGATTTAGATAAAAATATTTTACTAAGTTTGGGTTATGCTGCCCGTATTTATCCCCCCATTTGGCAAGGATTAGAAACGGATAAACCGACGGGATTTTCTCTCAACCTTACAGAAGCTTTTACTTTCTTAAAAGAAACTGCTTGGATTTTAGAAGATGCGGGATATAAAGTGATTATTCCAGCTTGGTGGACTCCCGAAGGTCGTCAACGCGCCAAAGTTCGGCTAAAAACTACGTCTAAATCAGGCAAATCTACCCCCGTTAGTAAAGGTATTTTTAGCCTCGAAAACATCATTGAATATCAATATGAACTAGCCATCGGTGAAGAAACTATTACCCAAGAGGAATGGCAACAATTAATTAACACCAAAACACCCCTAGTTAAATTTCGAGGTCAATGGGTAGAATTAGAACAAAATAAAATGCAGCAAATGCTGGATTTTTGGCAGAAATATCAGCAGGAAAATCCTGAGATAAATCTGATTGAATTAATGAAAAAAGCTGCCGAATCCCCAGAGGAGATTATTGTTGAAACCGATGAATTTTTGGGTTCTATGCTAGAGAAATTACAAAATCCTAGTCAACTAGAACCGATCGAAAATCCTCCCCAATTACAAGGAACGCTGCGGGAGTATCAAAAGCGCGGAGTTGCCTGGATTCAATACCTGGAACAATTGGGTTTAAATGGTTGTCTTGCTGACGATATGGGATTAGGAAAAACCCTACAGGTAATTGCTAGATTGATTGGGGAAAGAGAGGGAGATAATAAGGTTTTACCAACTCTGCTAGTCGCACCCACTTCTGTGGTGGGAAATTGGGCAAAAGAAATTGAAAAATTTGCCCCCCATCTTCAGGTTTTAATTCACCATGGTAGTAAGCGCTATCAAGATGAGAGCGAATTTCAGACAGTAGCTAGTCA
>NZ_JASJFG010000984.1:0-4019 GCF_030065375.1 Microcystis sp. M49636_WE2
CTGGTGTCTTTAACGTGATGGCACCACTCCGATTCCATCCCGAACTCGGTTGTGAAACTTCACCGTGGCCAAGATACTTGTCGGGTTGCCGACCGGGACAATAGCTCGATGCCAGGATTATTCTTTCCTACCCCTCAATCCGACAAGATTGGGGGGTTTGGTTTTTAGGAAAAATCAGAGGATTTTAAATCTAAACCTCGCTCAAATATTGTATCTATGGCTAACATTTCTCCGTCGCTAGTCATAAATTTATGATCTTTGGTTGCTTGGATAGTTTGCCCATTTTCTAGGGTGTATTCAAAGACTTCTTGTAAACCTCGCTCGTGCCATTGAGAGATTGGTTGACTATAAACAAAACCATTTTTATCTACACTATAAACAGTGCAGTTAATTTCTTCGCTGACAATTTTAGCAATTGGTAATAATCCGTATTCCTCAGTTAAAATTAACGTCTCACCTCCTAGACAATATTCGGCAAAATTTACCATCTGTTCAAAGAGATTTTCAGCGATTCTTTTTTCCACGCCATTTTTAGCAGCACCATCGATAAACATCTCCCTTTGTTTCTGCATTTCGGAGGCTTTTTTCTTACCCATTGCCCGACGCAATAGATCCGCTTCTCCTAGAGAATAACCGGCTAAATCCTGCGCCATTTTCATAATCTGTTCTTGATAGACTAAAACTGCGTAGGTTTCCTTAAGAATTGGTTCCAATAAGGGATGATCATAACGAATGGGTTCTCTACCGTGTTTTCTGCCAATAAAGAGAGGAATTAATCCCGCATCTAAAGGTCCGGGGCGATAGAGTGCTAAGATTGAAGATATGTCCTCAATACCCGATGGTTTTAACTCTTTAACGATCTGTTTCATTCCCGATGATTCTAACTGGAAAATACCTTCTAAATCCCCTTCTTCTAGTAATCCGTGGGTTTTGAGAATATCGGGAGGTAGTTTTTTATGTTCCCCTTTAGCCCGAATTTGCAGGGCTTTTCTTTCATCTAAAGGCAATTGATCGAGATCGATATATATACCCTGATTTTGTTTAACTAAATCGGCGGTTTTTTTCAAAGTGGTTAAATTTCTTAACCCTAAAAAGTCCATTTTTAACAATCCCAATGATTCTAAATCCTCCATGAAATATTGGGTAATTACCGCCCCATCATTATTTTTCTGGAGGGGAACCACTTCATCTAAAGGCTGGGAAGAAATGACGACTCCCGCGGCATGAACTCCGAAGGTTTTGTTAGTACCTTCGATACGAATTGCCATATCTAACCAATGACGCACATGGGGTTCCGTATCGTATCTTTCTTTAAATGCCGGTTCGGGAGTTTCATCGGAAATCATCACTTTTAAAGGTGTGGGTTTACCGCGAGAAACGGGAATCATTTTCGCCATTTTATCCGATTCGGCATAGGGAATATCTAACACCCGCGCCACATCTTTTAAAACAGCTTTTGATGTCATACGGTTAAAAGTAATGATTTGAGCAACATTAGCCTCCCCGTATTTTTCCGTAACGTATTGGATCATTTCATCCCGTCTCTCGATACAGAAATCCGTATCAATATCAGGCATAGATTTCCGTTCAGGATTGAGAAAACGCTCAAATAATAAACCGTGATGAACGGGATCAATATTGGTTATTTTTAAAGAATATGCTACCAAAGAACCCGCCGCCGAACCGCGTCCTGGACCGACGGGAATATCATGATCTCTAGCATATTTTATATAGTCCCAAACGACGAGAAAATAGGTAGAAAATCCCATTTTCTGTAGCATTTTTAATTCGTATTCAAGCCTTTCTTTGTAAACAGGTTCAATCTCGTGACGAGAAGGACATTTTAATCTTTCTAGTAATCCTAACCAAGCAATTTCTTCTACATAACTATCAGCAGTATGTCCCGCAGGAACTGGATAATTAGGGAGTCTCGGTTCATTAAATATGTTATAAGGTTCGACTTTTTCTGCTACTTCTAAGGTGTTATTAATCGCTTCTTCAATCACATCTTCTGGCAGATGATCACGGAAAAGTAAGCGCATTTCATCAGCAGATTTTAAGTATTCTGTGCCACTATAACGGAGGCGTTTGTCTTCAGTAATTAACTTGGCAGTTTGAATACAAAGCAAGGCATCGTGTGCCTCTACATCGTAACAGGAAATAAAGTGAGAATCGTTAGTAGCAACTACTTTAATTCCTAATTCTTTAGCAATTTTAACTATTTCTACATTGACAATCCGATCTTCTTTAGAACCGTGGTCTTGAATTTCTAAATAAAAATCATCACCAAAAAGTTTTTTATACCATTTAGCAGTTTCCTTAGCCAGTTTCCTGTTATTAGCTAAAATCGCTTGAGGAATCTCTCCACCCAAGCAAGCACTGGTAACTATCAATCCTTCGTGGTATTGTTGGAGTAACTCTTTATTGATACAAGGACGAGCAAAAATACCTTTACCTTGAATACCTTTCAGATTAGAAATAGTTGTTAATTTAACTAGATTTTTATAGCCTTGGGTATTTTTGGCTAAAACAACTTGATGATATTTTCGGTGGCGAAGATTGACTTCAATATCGCCATTGACTATATACATTTCGTTGCCAATAATTGGTTTTATTCCCTTATTACGGCAGATTTTAATTAATTCGATCGCACCATACATGACTCCATGATCGGTTAAAGCGATCGCTGGTTGTCCTAATTCGATCGCTCGATCAATTAGTGCCGGTAATTGGGAAGCACCATCAAGTAAGCTATAATCACTGTGAATATGTAAACCGACAAAAGACATAATTTTTCAGAAAAAAGTGACAAGGAAAAAGAAAAAAAACAGAATTTACTTACTTTTAATTTTCAGCAATTACAGTCTATTTTTAGGGTTGATTGAGAATCCTATAGGGGAAAGAACTTTCTTCTAAATTAAACCATTGTTCTCGAAGTTTCTGGTTATCATTGCTGCCGACGACAGTATCAACAAATTTTTTCCATTCGGGATCGTTTTTGGGTAAAATACAGCCATAAAGTTCGGTGGTAATCGGTTGACTGGGTAGTAGCACAAATTGTCGCGGATCCTGTCCTTGTTTAACGATTTCCCCCAGTAGAAGAATTCCATCACTAACCACTGCTTTTACTTCTCCCCTTTGTAATTTTGCCACTGCTTCACTTCGATCGCTGACAGCTTGCCAATTAGCCAGAGGATAGATATAACGAATAATACTATCGGTGGTGGTGTGGGGAATATAGGCGATCGCAACTGCCGCTAAAGTGTTATTAATATCTATTTTATCAACATTTTCCCTTTTAGTTAAAAATTGCGCTCCTGTCATAAAATAGGGAATAGAAAAATTAACCTTTTCTAGTCTTTCTTCCGTAATTGTTGCCGCATTACAGGATAAATCTACTTGTCCCTGTTCCACTTGCTGAAAACGATTATTAGTCGTCGCTTCTGTAAAGGTTATTGTAATCGGTTTACCTAATTCTTGTGCTAATCGACGTTGGACTAAGCGCATTAATTCCACTCCGTAACCTGTCCATTGTCCCGTTTTCTCATCGATATAACTAAAGGGAACAGCATCTTTTCTGGCTGCCGCTTTTAATTCTCCCGTGCGAGCAATTCTTTGTAAAACTGTTTCTGCCAAGGCTGATAAATGTAGATTATTTATCAGTAAAAGACCTAGAAAAATAAAGCAAAAGTTTTTAGACATATCAAGAAAGCAAGAAGGAGATAGGGAGAAAAAAGCTAACCACCGACGCGCGATTAGCAAATGCCGCTATATTTTAACTACGATCCTCAAATAATCCACTCAAACGTTCTACTTCTGTTTGTGCTGTGTACATAGGAGTTCCGGCCAGAATTCCGGTAACATTGCGGAAAGGTTGGCCGATGTGCATACCTTGATGATCGATCGAAAACTCACGAATATCCTTATCGTGCATAGAACCGCGCATTTTTAAAACAGTGATACCGCGGCGCATTTCTCCATACATTTCCACATAACGCAGCAGAATAATTGAATCGGTA
>NZ_JASJFG010001017.1:0-4416 GCF_030065375.1 Microcystis sp. M49636_WE2
TAATCACATAATCCACATCGTAATGATCGGGAGAACACATCAAAAAGCGAATAGTTTCAGTCATATTTTTTGACAATGAATATTCAGTATAAGTAGTCTGGAGATAAGTTTAGACCAATCTTCCATTATACTCTACTTTGCCCCGAAATGTCACTGGGCCTAAGATTAGGACAATGTCCACTCTACAAGCTAAAAACAGCCCAGTTTTAGCCGATAACTGACGGCTACAAGCTTAAATCATTGTAAATCCTGATATTTAAATAACCCGATAAATTTCGATTTGCGTCCATGTTCCTTAAGTAGGTAGGCGTTAAAAGTTGTCAGATCCCCCCGCCTATCGGCACCCCCCTTATCAAGGGGGGCAGGGGGGATCGAACCTAAAATCCATTTTTAATTTAATTATAACCAGCTACTTAATTAAACTTTCCCGATAAGTTTGCCATTCTTCCCGACATATAAAAGGCATTACGAGCTTTTTTTAGCCATTTAATTGCTTCTTCCTAGGGATCAGCCTTTTTTTCGTCGAGTATCTTTTCCGCAGCAGGACGTACATGATCGATCACCCAGTTAGGATCGACGGTAGCAGCCGCATCCATTATCCGCCAAATTAGGTGAGACTGCACATAGGAATTATCAGAAACGACTTTAATTGCATCTCTAACTAGGGTTTGCGGCAAAAAGTTTTTCGTGGGGGTAGGGTGTGGGGTGTGGGGTGTGGGGTGTAGGGTTTTACCGATTTTGAGGGGGTCAATTACCTAATTTTCAGGGAAAAAGTCCCTGAATTTTCCCCCCGATCACTCCCATATTTGGTACTTTTTGATTGACAAAAAGTCTAAAAGTCTTACCCAACAAGGTTTTTAGATTTATTCAGCAAGTCCTAACTAAATTTTCGTGGAGAAATATATCGATTTTAGCCTCTGTGGAACGTCCACCGCTAAACTCGCGCAAGTAATCTAACAAGTCTAATTTTAAATCAGACCAATCTTCCCCCGCTAAAGACTCAATTTTTTGGTAATGGGAAAAGGAAGGTTGGTCTTGAAATGCCTTAATTCTAGCAGCCAAAGCTATATCTATAATTCAGCCTAGACAAAATGTCTGGGGGAAGTTCAGTTATTAACCGAATTAAGCTGTTTTTGCAGTGCCACAATGCGATCGCTTGTAGCTGGATGGGTGCTGAGAATTGTCGGGGTAGAACCCCCCTGTTGTGCTAATTTTCGCATAAAGGAGATCATCGCCGTGGGTTCATAACCAGCCCTGGCCAAATTCTTTAAACCCAGTCGGTCCGCCTCTAATTCATCCTTGCGACTGTTTGGTAAACTGTAGGCGAGATTAACCGCCAATTGTACCCAAGTTTTTGTCTCTAATCCCGCCGCGCTGAGAAGTCCTTGGGCGAGGGCAGTATTGCGTAATTGGGTGATAGAATGACGACCGACGATATGGCCGATTTCATGGGCAATGACGCTGGCTAATTCGGCCTCATTATCAGCAGTTTTAATCAATCCCGTGTGTAAATAGACAAATCCGCCCATAGTAGCGAAGGCGTTAATGCTATTGTCGCGCACCACTTGAAAAGTGTAGGGAAGGTCAGGGCGATCGCTAGTTGCCGCTAATCGCTGCCCGATTTCTTGGACATATTGGTTAATTCTGGCATCTTTGGACAGTTTCACCTTACCTGATTCTAATAAACCTTGATTAATCTGCCCACCGATGGCGACTTCCTGCTGAGGAGAAATAGTGGAGAGTTGAATAACTTGCACACCCCGAAAAAGTAAATCCATCCACGAGAGTGCGAAACTGGTTTGGGGATTGATAATCCCGATACTCAGGCTCAGCAGCAGAGAAATGATTGTTAATAGCCAAAAACGGTAGAAAATAGGGCGCATAGACGATTCGATCCCATAAAAACCTCATTCCCATTCTAGACAGTGCCTATCACCCTTTGTCTGTTACTGTCCCCGATTGGTTTGATAGACGTAAAAGTTAAATAAATCGAATAAACTGCCAACAAAAGCAAAAGTAACAGCGATGGTTAACATTCCTTGTAGGGGATAACCGCCACCAAAAATGGTTAAAAATTGCAGGATTTGGCTAAAACCCGCCCGACAAACCCAAGTAAAGCCGGGGACGTGACTGGTGGCGAATAAAGCAGTTAAAATCGAACCCACCAGGAGGACGGGGGCAACAAAACTTAATAGGGTGGAAAATAGCAGAGAACGGAGCAAAGTAAGCATGGGTGCTGATCTCCAAAGAATTGGGGCGCGATCGAACGGGAATAAGAATTTATACTCGCTCCCCTCTAGGATATACGTTCATCTCAGCTAGGGGCGGTTTTTTAAAAAATCTTAAAATATCATTAAGATTCTTGGTTAAGAAAAATATAGCAGAGGAATTCCCCACAGGAGCGTACACCGGTAGGGATGCAGCGACTGCCTCCTTTCCGCTTGCTCAAATCCCCTGCTATAACGTTGGCCATTAACTGCCCGAAGCACATAAAACCATAGGATGATAGAAAAGTTAGAATCACCCTTGCAACTATGACCCTAGATATTATCCCCGAAGGGGAAGAACGCAAAGTAGAAGCTGTCAGTAGTGCCGCCATTGATGGGGCGCCGATCGCCTATATTGTCGTCTTAGCGGCCATTGTCACTACCCTTTCTTTTATTCCCTTCTCCATTGTCCTCGCTTCCGGCGGTAGTATGCCCCTCAGTCAAGCGGTTTTTCCCCTCTTGGGTTGGTTACTCGGCCCGATCGCTGGAGCGATCGCTAGTGGCATTGGGGCCTTAATTGGGACTTTCCTTGCCCCCTACACGGCAGGAATTCCCGCTATTTCGGTCTTTGGGGCGATTTTGTCTAGTTTTGTGGCGGGAACGATGGTTTTAGGCAAAAAACGCCGTTATTGGTGGTTAGGATTGACGTTAATTTTTCTGATTCCCCTGTTTATCTACGCTAACCGGGCGATCGGACTGAACGGTATTTCGCCACGAATCTTTATCGCCGGGGCTTTCGTCGATTGGTCGGCTTTGGTATTATTTATCCTACCAACCCGGACTCTTTTTCCTCATTGGATCAAAGGTAGCAATTTAGCCCTAGTAGCGGCGGGAATTTTTGGGGGTACCTGGACCGCCAGCGGCCTCTCCCATTTAGGAGCCGTCGCCATTACCTACTCGATTTTTAACTGGCCAGAAGAAGTCTGGATCGCTTTAATTCCGATCGTTCCCATAGAAAATCTGATTCGTTCCCTCGTCGGTATGGTGATCGGTTGTGGTGTGATTGCCGGTTTACGGGCGATCGGTTTGGTTAAATCAAGAGAGGCGATCTACTAAAATGAAAGTTTTCCTTTTGGGGTGTGGGGTGTAGGGGCGGACTCAACGGGAAGAATTCCTGCGTTGCGTCCAACCCGACACCGAAAAAAAAGCGAACTAGCGTTTTAGCCAACTCATCATCGCCCGCAGATCTTGACCGACTTCTTCGATCGAATGTTCTGCTTCTTGACGACGCATAGCGGTGAACCCCGGTTTACCTGCTTGATTTTCGAGGACAAACTCTCTGGCGAATTGTCCCGATTGAATTTCCCCGAGGATTTTCCGCATTTCGGCCTTAGTCGCTTCCGTCACCACCCGCGGACCACGAGTATAGTCACCGTACTCGGCTGTATTGGAAATACTATCGCGCATTTTGGCCAAACCGCCCTCGACGATCAGATCGACGATCAGTTTTACCTCGTGTAAACACTCAAAATAGGCTAATTCGGGCTGATAACCAGCTTCTACGAGGGTTTCAAAGCCAGCTTTAATTAAAGCGCTTAAACCGCCGCATAATACTGCCTGTTCGCCAAAAAGGTCGGTTTCTGTCTCCTCGCGGAAAGTGGTTTCCAAAACCCCGGCCCGAGTGCCACCGATACCTTTAGCGTAGGCCATCGCCCGCTCGCGTGCTTGGCCGGTAGCATCTTGATAGACGGCGAATAAACAGGGGACTCCTTGACCTTGTTCGTAGGTGCGACGGACGAGATGGCCAGGTCCTTTGGGGGCGACCATAACCACATCGACGTTAGCTGGGGGAACCACTTGACCGAAATGAATATTAAAGCCGTGGGCAAAAGATAACACCTTGCCTGCGCTTAAATTCGGGGCAATTTCGTTGAGATAAATCGTTTTCTGCACTTCATCCGGTAAGAGGATCATGATCCAGTCGGCAATTTTAGCGGCTTCGGCCACATCATAAACCGGAATACCGGCTTCTTTGGCTTTGATTGCCGATTTACTGCCGGGATATAGACCAACAATCACATTAACGCCACTATCCTTGAGATTTAATGCGTGGGCATGACCCTGGGAACCATAACCAATAATAGCGATCGTTTTTCCCGCTAATAAATCTAAATTGGCATCCTCATCATAGTACATTCGTGCCATCGAA
>NZ_JASJFG010000669.1:0-1115 GCF_030065375.1 Microcystis sp. M49636_WE2
ACAGATGTAGAGAGACTATTTGAGTATTATGATTATTCCTCTTGATAAAATGTCGTCAAGGATACAATCTAGCAGAAACTAATCTGGATACTTTTATACAGAATGTAAAATTTTTTACGAGAGGACATCATGACCACTACCACCCCTGTGATTGTTAGTGAAGGTTTACGCAAAAGTTACGGCTCTTTAGAGGTACTCAAAGGAGTTACAGGCACTCTTTATCAAGGGGATGTGGTATCGGTAATCGGTCCCTCTGGCTGCGGCAAAAGTACCTTTTTACGCTGTCTCAATCGTTTGGAAACAATTAACGGCGGCCGCTTGGAGGTGATGGGAATTGACATCTCTTCCCCGAAGTTAAATCAATCGGTCCTGCGTAACTTACGCAGCCGGGTAAGTATGGTGTTTCAACACTTTAATCTTTTTCCCCATCTCACCGTTTTACAAAACTTGATGTTGGCCCCCAAGCAAGTGTTACACCACCCGGAAAATGAGGCTAAAGATACGGCAATTCATTATCTGGAAAAGGTGGGATTGGCCCCAAAAGCCGATGTTTATCCCGACCAATTATCGGGAGGACAAAAACAACGGGTGGCGATCGCTCGCAGTCTCTGCATGAAACCAGAGGTGATTTTATTTGATGAACCCACTTCGGCCCTGGATCCGGAATTAGTCGGGGAAGTGTTAAACGTTATGCGTCAATTGGCCAATGACGGTATGACTATGGTAGTCGTCACTCACGAAATGCAGTTCGCCAAGGAAGTCTCTAACAAGGTTTTGTTCTTTAATCAAGGTGTCATCGAAGAAGCAGGTGATCCCGACACTTTCTTTAATAATCCCCACAGCGAGCGCTTACAAGCCTTTTTAAGTCGCATCAATAGTAATTAGGGTTGGCTGAAAAAGTTTGTCGGTGGGGTTATAGAATAACCGATTACACCACTTTTTAGCGGAATCTCCTTGGTCAGCTGTGAACGTGATTGACATCCTCGCCGCCCTAAAAGTGCGGCGATTCCTAAACCTCACGATTTAAGTTTCTGCTTCCACCACCGTCGCATACCACAGTTAAAAAACCATGTACTGTCTTACACAGAGTCCACAGACTTTCGCCCCATTTCAGA
>NZ_JASJFG010000286.1:0-7045 GCF_030065375.1 Microcystis sp. M49636_WE2
AAGCTTTTGCATCCGTGGAGACAAAACTACTAGCAAAGGCAGTTTCTGGGATAACTTTTGCCGATTCTAAGGGGGTGAATCTTTGCCAAGGAAGTTGTCCTCGTAGATAAAGATAGACACCTCCTGCGGTTACTGCTGTTAATCCTAGGACGACTAAACAACCGGGTAAAAATGATTTTTTTGACATAGAATTGTGGTTTGGTTAAAAAGTTCCATACTTGGCGATCGATTTGTCTGCGGTTGTAGTTCCTCGAGAATTGGTTAATCTTTAGTAAGCTTTAAATATTATTATAGCTTCTGGAGGTACTAAGCTGTTGACTATCTAAATTACTCGTTAAGACTGTACGGGAGCAGGGAGAGGGAGTTTTGGCATTTGTACTAACAGATCGAATGCTCAGTTTAAATCCAGTACAGCTTAGAATGCTCAAATATTGTTGATATGAACACCATCAAGGGCTAATTTTATCATTAAACTGGACATGATTCTGGAAAATTTTCTGATTACTAAGTATGCAGAAATACAGACAAGAAAAATCCCTGTTATTAGAAAATAGTTGAGATTAAAAAATATTGTTGCTGAATTGGTGCATTTATTTCAAATATATTTATGTAAAAATATTAAAACTCCTGCTGTTAACTCTGATGCTTAAAAAGCTATCAGAATGATAATAATTTCGTTGAAAAGTACAGCTTTTTGAAAAAATAAGGTTATTATGAACCTATATTATACTAAATCTGGTTATTAAAAACTGATTATCTATTGCTCCTTTTGCCTATTGCCTATTGCCTCTCCTGATATGTAGCCTATACTCAACGGATTTAGTATTAGACCTTTTTAACCCAATATCCAAGAGAGCCAAAAATGACAAAAAATAGGGGCTGGATTATTTTCAGTCCCCTAAACTACAAGAAATTATCGTTTTAGCTTTGTTTCCGTTTTAATGCCAAGGCAGATAAACCAAAGAAACCTAAACCAAAGAAGAGAGTCGGTTCCGGGGTTTGGACAGTTAATAAACCTAATTGACCACCTTCGACAAGATTATTAGGACCGCCGATGCTGCCATTTCGCACACTGTGGGCCTGCACGTCGAGAATTAGAATTTTTTCTCCCGGTCGAGCGCCAGGAAAGAATTCAGTAATATCCAAAATCCCCGAAGTTTCCCAGTTACCTAAATCATTGGGGCTGCTGTCGGTTTGACCACCTGGTAAACTAGAGCTACGATCGACCTGACCTACTCGTGTCGCTCGTCCAGTGGTGGCATCAAGTCGCCAAATCGAGGCTTCTTCTCCAGAGGTTTGACCGAAACCAGAGAAAGAACGGTCTTCTTGGATATAGATAGTACCGTCATCGGACCAATCGAGGTTATCAGGACTTCTCACCCCAAAATCGGGACCGCTAAATTGACCGCCACCTGCATCATTACCATCGTAGAGAATGCGAGCGCTGACGCTAGAAGCAGCGGTGTCGAGATTGCCGTTTTGATCGAAAACCAGATTATTATCGAAGATATAAACGGTTCCCCAGCTATCGGCCCCATTGAATAAAGAACTGCGTCCGGTGGAAGCAAGAACAATTTGGGAACCATCACTGGGATTAATCGAGACATCTTCCGGACGGGAGAAGGAAAAAGCTCCTAAAGCGTCCGCTTGGGCCCGAAGATTGCTATCGGTGGCAAAACCATTGAGAAAACCAACCCCATTTCCCTCGTTCACCACTTCTACCCAACGTCCGGCACTGGTGTTACCAGTACCAGCAAAGTTTTGGGGATCGACACCTTTATCGCCTACCCAAACATACAGTTTGCCCTGTTTGAGACCATTGCGATCTAGAAAACTACCATCTCCGACCCCGTTTTTCTCCCCAATGTAGAGATAGAGAGGTGCGGACTCGGTATCATCACCCCCGATCATCGCAATGCGATCACTTCTACCTGTATCAATTTCTGTCCAATTTTCCCAACCACCGCGACCCATTTCTGGGGCAGCCCAGAGACCGAAATTGGTAGGATCGAGAACCCATTGAGTCCCATTGCTGGTTTCTTCTCCAGCAAAGTAGATATTATCTTCAAAACCGATCCCTTGACCGAAGGAATAACGACCGAAAGCGGCACCAGAACAAAAACGATCTAAACCTCCAATGGTGGGAGCGAGTTCAAATTGACTGGTACTGGTGATTAGATTATAAGAGCGATCGTAGATTTTATCGAAGGCTAATCCAGAACCGATAATTTGACGACTACTGGTGTCGATGTCAAAGTAACTGATTCTTGCTCCTCTCACGGAAAGCTGGTTAGCAGTACCCGGATTCAGGGTATAAGAGGCTCCTTGGTTATTTCTAACTTCGTGGTTGACCAAGGCACGAATCGTCCCATTTCCTAGATTGATAACGCCAATTCCATCCAGAATACCGATGGGAGTGTAATTGTTAATGGTTTCACCCACTGTAAATAGGGGCGTATATTTATAACCATTTAATCCTGTCACCTGCGGTCCGCCTGTATTAGTATGAGCTTGCGCTAAAACCGTCGGTACGTTTATTAGGGAAATTCCCACTGTTAGCAGAGTTGCCGCTAGAACATTTTTGGGGTTAGAAGGTGAAGCAATCATTAATTTTTTAGTCCTCTAATCTCAAGGAAACAAAACGTTCTCTCTTGAGATTAGAACGCTTTTATTAAGGGATTGATAACCTGAGAATAAAAACTCTTTAAGAACTGATGCTTGGTCATAATTATTAATGTTTGTGTAAACAATTGTAAAAAAGCTGGATGCTCACGACCTAGATTCTTTCTATTAACAATTGTTATTTAATCATCGAGCCTAGTAAACAATGTCTTTCTTTTTCTTATTCTGACTCCTGAATACGGGTCTGTGACTCTTTCCCTAAGGGAATATTTTTGATTTTTGGCAGAAGTTCATTATTAATTCCCACCGCTTGATTAATATTAGTCAACCCATTAGCCTCTAATTTTTCTGTTAATCCTTGTAAAATATTTGATACTAGCCAGGGTCCTCGGTATAACCAACCGGTATAAATCTGTAATAAACTCGCACCGGCGGTAATTTTTTCCCAAGCATCATCGAGAGAAAAAATTCCTCCCACTCCAATTATTGGTAAATTGCCTTGGGTTTGCCGATAGATAAAACGGATCACTTCCGTGGAACGTTCCCGCAAAGGTTGCCCACTAATTCCCCCTGCTTCTTCAGTGATTGGTTTACCAGTTTCAGGCAGAATTGTGGTTTTTAATCCCGTGCGTTTAGTGGTGGTATTAGTAGCGACAATTCCGGCTAACTCATAGGAGAAAGCTAGATCAATAATTGTTCTGATATCTTCCCATTCCAAATCGGGAGAAATTTTCACTAATAGGGGTTTTCTGCCTTGATTTTCTGTTTGTAAAATGTCGAGGATTTTATCGAGTTGTTCACCACTTTGCAGGGAACGCAAACCTGGAGTATTGGGAGAACTAACATTAACGACAAAATAATCAGCATGGAGGAATAAATAGCGAAAACTGCCTAAATAGTCCTCCGGGGCCTTTTCTAGGGGCGTATTTTTCGATTTACAGAGGTTAATACCGATGGGAATCTGTCGGGGTTGTCGTTGCCAAGATTGTTGGAGAGTTGCCGCTAGAACCGGCGCACCGAGGTTATTTGCCCCCATACGGTTTAATCCGGCCAAATCTTCCGGTAAACGAAATAATCTCGGTTTTGGGTTGCCCGGTTGCCCTTCTAGGGTGACAGCACCCACCTCGGCAAAACCAAAGCCGAAATTATGCCAAAGTCCTGCCCCTAAACCGTCTTTATCGAATCCTGCCGCCAATCCGACGGGATTGGGGAAATTTAACCCCCAGAGGCTTTGAGATAGGCGAGAATCGCTAAAACTCAGGGATTCTGATAATTGTGAGATTAGCCATTGTCCCCAAAATTCCCCCCGCGAGCGATCGATTTTTTGGAGAGTATTTAATAATTGTTTTTGTGTTCCTTCTAAATTGCCCCGAATAGCCTTGAAAGCTAGGGGATAAAAAGGTTTAATTGTATCAATTATATTGGTCATAAAAAGACAGGAATTAAGGGTTAGGTGTAGGGTGGGTTAGGCAAGAACAAGTTATGTTTTTGACAAAAAAATTCAAATTTGCCGTAACCCACCTAGCATAATCTTTATAAACCCTGGCGAGGGTTAAAAGTTTCAATCGCCCGTATTTTTTGATAAAGTTCTAATTCTTCAGGGCTAGGATTGGGAGGATTAACTAATATAATTTCCACTAATTGATCGCCCCTTTCTCCTTGGGAAGTGGGATAACCTTCATTAGCCAAACGTAATCTTTGACCGCTTCTAACCCCCTTAGGAATCATCATTTTAACTAAACCGTCAATGGTAGGAATTTCCACAAAACCGCCCACAATTGCCTCGCTAGGAGTAATCGGCACTTGACAGACAATATCAGAACCTTGAATCCTAAAAAAAGGATGCCTAGCAATAGTTATTTTTAAATATAAATCACCCCCTTCAATCCCCTGACCTTTGAGACGAATTTTCTGCCCATCGATCATAGCTGCCGGCATATCTACCTCTATTGATCTACCATCTTCCAGACGAATTCTTTGTCTGCCACCTTGATAAGCTTTCTCCAAAGGTAAAGTCAATTTCGCCTCCACATCTCGACGAGTTAAACGGGGAGAGGAGGCAATTTTAGCACGCTTAGTATTAAGGTTATTAAAATCTCTAAACTTCCATAAATCCTGTTCTGTACGGGGGATTTTTCCATTCCCGTTACTATTGGCTTTTTCCCACGGACGTATCCCAAGACGCTTATTACCCGTCAAGGAACGATTATACTCAACTCGTTTTTCTTCATCGGAAAGAACATCGTAAGCTTCATTAATATCTTTAAACTTTTCTTCGGCCGATTTATCCCCCGGATTAACATCAGGATGATATTGGCGAGCCAGTCGTCGAAAAGCCTTTTTTATCTCGTCACTGGTGGCCGTGCGAGATACTCCTAAAAGATCATAATAATTAACTAATTGTGGCATATATTCAGTTATCAGTTATCAGTTATCAGTTATCAGTCATCGGTTATCAGTTATCGGTTATCAGTTATCAGATTTGAGTTCTAAGTGAGCAGTATGTATTAAGCGAGCAGTATTAAATAGTAGTTTCCCACTGTTTTTTTACTGATTACTGTTTACTGATTACTGTTTACTGATCACTGATTAAAACCAATCATCATCGTCATCATCCCAGTTATTTTGGGGGGGAATATTGCGGGAACGATTGCCGCCGCTGCGGCTACTTTTACTATTGTTATAACTTTTTTCCTCCGAAGGGGGGGGACTTTGCCAATCGCTATCGCGGCCATTATCGTAATTGTCCCGATCGCGGGGGCGATAACTATCTTGATTAGCCGAATAATTGGGTCGATAATCGCTTTGATAACCCGGAGTACTGGGACGATAATCCTGACGATAACGATCGCGACGCGGTTCGGAGGGAAGATCATCTTCCTTATCCCCGGTAAAAGTCTTGCGAATAGCGCTAAAAAAGCCCTCGTCTTCCTCGTCGTATTGTAGGCGTACCTCGCGATTTAGTTCATATATAACATCCTGTAGGTCCGCCTGGGCGCGATCGATGCGACGGTCATCATTTTTCTCCAAAGCGTCGATAATTTCCGTACTCAAAGACTCAATTTGACGACGATAGGAACGGGTGAACTCATTACCAAAATCGAGAGTAACATCTTTTAAGCGTCGTTGGGCTTGATCCACCAGAGAGCGGGCGCGATTGCGTTTATCCACCTTTTCGCGACGGGTACGATCTGCTTCGGCAAATCGGGCAGCATCGCCGATCATGCGGTTAATTTCCCCTTCGCTGAGGGTAGAAGCGCCTTGAATGGTGACACTTTGTTCCCGTCCGGTCATTTTATCCCTAGCGGTGACTTGTAGAATGCCGTTAGCATCGATATCGAGGGACACCTGCACTTGGGGAATACCCCGGGGTGCGGGGGGGATACCGGTTAATTTAAAACGTCCCAGGGATTTATTATCGCTGGCCATTTCCCTTTCCCCCTGCAAAACGTGAATTTCCACCACAGTTTGATTATTTTCGGAAGTGGAAAAAAGGTCAGATCTGCGGACGGGAATAGTGGTATTGCGGGGGATTAACTTTTTCATCACACCGCCGATGGTTTCTAAACCCAAGGATAAAGGGGTCACATCGAGGAGCAGCACGTCTTTGACCTCGCCGCCCAAAATTCCCGCTTGAATAGCCGCCCCGACCGCTACAACCTCATCAGGGTTAACATTTTGATTGGGTTCCCTATCGATAAAACTCCGCACCAAATCCTTCACCACCGGCATCCGCGTGCCGCCGCCCACCAGTACCACTTCGTCTAGTTGGACGGGGGACAAACCGGCATCAGAAAGGGCCCGTTTGAGAGGACGACGGAGACGACTGATTAAATCGCCGCATAATTCCTCAAATTGGGCCCGACTCAGGCGAGTTTCGATGTGTTTTGGCCCGTCTTCCGTGGCGATGATAAAGGGTAGATTAATATCGGTGACACTGACCCCAGACAGTTCAATTTTGGCTTTTTCTGCCGCTTCTGTCAGTCTTTGTAAGGCTTGCCGGTCTTGGCGCAGCTCCACGCCTTCCTGTTCCAAAAATTGATTGGCTAACCAATCGACGATTCTTTTATCGAAATCATTACCGCCTAATTGGGTGTCGCCACTGGTGGCCTTCACCTCAAAAACGCCGTCACCCACTTCCAGGATAGAAACATCAAAAGTACCGCCCCCCAGGTCAAAAACGAGGATTTTCTTGCTTTCCTGTTCATCGAGACCGTAGGCAAGGGCAGCGGCGGTGGGTTCGTTGAGAATCCGCAGCACTTCTAACCCGGCAATTCGGCCCGCATCCCGGGTGGCTTGACGTTGGGAGTCGTTAAAATAGGCGGGGACGGTGATTACGGCCCCGGTAACTTCTTCCCCCAGATAACGGCTGGCTTCTTCGGCTAATCGGCGTAAAATTAGGGCGGAAATTTCTTCGGGGGCG
>NZ_JASJFG010000125.1:0-7263 GCF_030065375.1 Microcystis sp. M49636_WE2
ATCATTAGCCGTGGTGATATTTCTCGCCCCATTTTGACGGCAAATCTCGGCAACCCGATGTTTATTCCTGGCTACTTCTACCCCTAAACCATCCAATTCCACTAATAAAACTGACTCGGCATCCCGGGGATAACAGCCGGTGGCCACCACATCCTCCACGGCGTTGATACTGAGATTATCCATAATCTCCATCCCCGCCGGAATCATTCCCGATTTAATAATATCCGCCACCGCTTGGCCCGCCGACTCGATACTGGTAAAATCGGCCAGTAAAACACAGATAGACTCGGGAGTTTTCAGGATTCTTAGGGTGATTTCCGTGGCGATGCCTAAAGTTCCCTCGGAACCCACAAATAAACCGGTTAAGTCGTAGCCCGGTTGTTCTGGTACTGCCCCCCCCACATCGCTAATTGAACCATCGGGAAGGACGATTTTTAAGCCCATAACGTGATTGGTAGTCACACCGTATTTTAAACAGTGAACCCCGCCGGAATTTTCCGCCACATTACCGCCGATCGAGCAGATAATTTGACTAGAGGGATCCGGTGCGTAATAAAATCCCGCCCCGCTTACCGCTTGCGTCACCCAATTATTAATCACCCCGGGCTGTACCACCACCCTTTGATTATCTAAATCAACCCTGAGAATCTGATTCATCCGCGCCGTGACGATGAGAATCCCCTCTTCTAAGGGTAACGCCCCTCCCGATAAGCCCGTTCCTGCACCCCTCGCTACCCAGGCAATCTCGTTATCGTGACAGAGTTTCACCACCGCCGCAATTTCTGCGGTGCTGCGAGGTAGTACCACAAGAGCGGGTCTTTGTCTGTATCCTGTGATACCATCGCACTCGTAGGTTAATAATTCGTCTTTGCGACGGATGACTCCATCTTTACCGAGGATCGCTTCTAGCTGTTTGATCAGATTGGGGGAGATTTTCGGGGGATTTTTGAGTAACATAGGTTTCAGGGCGGCGGAGTCGCCATAAAATCGCTCTATAGGTTAAAATATCGTAAAAAAGCCAGAAATGAAGCTTTAAAAGCTGCTCTCTCCTATTTTAGCACTAGAACCCCTTCCTCTGTAGATAGAAACCTGCAAGGGTCTGGATTATAGAGAAAATTGCCGATAAATTTCCCAGTGCTTGCCGTTATGAATTAGGAGGGTAATTTCATCGATTATCACCTCAAAAAATAGCTCTTGATCAGCATATTTTGACCAAGCTTTCCAGAAATTATCTTTAGTTAAATCTCGGAAGCCAACGGTTAAATGGGGCGAAAAAGCTCGGCTTTTTGAGGCATTATCGCTGATATTCAAGGAAGATTCTAGCTGCTGTAAAAGCCGTTTTTGTAGGGTTAATAATTCTGGGGTTTTCTGGACATTAATATAAATGACTCGCGGTTTAAAGGCGGCAAAATTCTGGAGAATTAGGGGAATAGGAGCGTGCAAGCCAGCAAATTCCTCTAAACATCTTTCTAAATCCGGTAATTGTCCTAAATTCCACCGGAAAGGGGGTTGGAGAGTGACGTGGGGAGGCGATTTCAGGGCAGCGCGACTATTGTAAATTTCTGCAAACTCTAACTTGATTTTTGTGGCAATTTCCTGTACTTCTGGCGGCGGCAAAAGTGCGATAAAAAATAGAGATCCCTGGGGTTGATTCATGGAAGCAAGCAAAGCTACAGAAATAAAGCTGTCACCTCGATTCTAGCAGTCTTCCACAACTCTAAGCTAATTGTATATCTCTGTTACATGGCACCATCGACGGCCAAGATTAATCGGTATAATTATATGATTGTTAATCAGTCCTAGCCTCCTGAGAATTTATGCCCTGGTTTGTCAAGATAGAAAAAGGCATTGTTGATAAAACTACCTTCGATCGCTATGTCAGCGCCCATAAGGACTATGTGCGTGATTTAATTAGCCAAGGACGAGCAGCAAAAACTGGTTATTGGGCAGAAAGGGGCGGCGGAATGTTATTATTTAAGGCCGATTCTCTTGAGGAAGCCCAAGCAATTATAGTTCGCGATCCTTTAATCGAGAATGGTTGTGTGGAATACGAACTCCATGAATGGCGAATTGTCGTCGAGTAATCTAGCTTTTCAGGGAACAGTAATCAGTAATCAGTAATCAGTGAAAACAGAGCAAGGTTAAGCTGTTGATTATCTAAATATTACTCGTTAATACTGCCTGGGAGTGGGGAGATGGGGGTGGGGAGTGGGGAGTGCCGGAGATGAGAGTGGGGAGATGGGGAGCTTTTTGGCTGTGGACTGAAAACTCGCATCTGAGTTACTGATTACTGATCACTGATGACTGATAAGCTATACTGGGGGAATTGTGCTAACAGCACGGTTGCTGCTGCCGTTCGTTAAATTGTCTCTAGTGAAATTGAGGAATTAACTTTGTCTAAACAAGATCTGATTGAAATGGAAGGAACCGTCACCGAATCTTTGCCTAACGCCATGTTTAGGGTGGATTTAGATAACGGTTTCAACGTCTTAGCCCATATATCTGGCAAAATCCGCCGTAATTATATCAAAATCCTCCCTGGCGATCGAGTCAAAGTGGAACTGACCCCCTACGACCTAACCAAAGGCAGAATTACCTATCGCCTGAAAAATCAAAAAAAATAGCGATAAATAGGGGCAGAGAAGCCAAAAAGTCTAATAAGCGTCCAAATTTATTTTAAAAAAATAGGTGACACGGGTAAAAGAAATCTGATATAATAATAAGCTTGCAGTGTTGCCAGAATAGTTAGGCATGAAAGTTAGAGCGTCTGTCAAAAAAATGTGCGAAAAGTGCCGCGTCATCCGTCGGCGCGGTCGAGTCATGGTAATTTGTTCTAACCCCAAACACAAGCAGAGACAAGGTTAAACCACCAAAGTCACTGTCTTGGGGCAGAGAATCGTTACCGTTAATTGTAGTCGTTTTTGGAAAAAAATCGTTCATAGGGAGAAAGAAAAAGCGTGGCAAGGATAGCTGGTGTAGACCTACCTCGCGATAAGCGTGTGGAAATCGCCCTGACCTACCTCTACGGAGTGGGTCTATCGCGTTCCCAAGAAGTCTTATCTGCGACGGGTGTTAACCCTGACACTCGGGTCAAGGATCTCAGCGATGAAGACGTGGCGGCGCTACGGACTTATATCGAGACAAATTATCAAATCGAGGGGGATTTGAGACGCTGGGAGGCGATGAACATCAAACGCCTCGCCGATATCGGCACCTATCGAGGTCGTCGGCATCGGCTAGGATTACCCGTGCGCGGGCAACGGACGCGAACCAATGCGCGGACCCGTCGCGGTCGTCGGGTGACAGTGGCAGGGAAGAAAAAAGCCCCCTCCAAGAAATAATTTTTTATTCATTGCGATATCCCCCAATCAAGAAAAACTATGGCGCGACCAACCAAAAAAACCGGACCGAAAAAACAGAAGAAAAATATTCCTACCGGAGTCGCTCACATTCAATCGACCTTCAACAATACCATTGTCACGATCGCCGATACCAAAGGCGATGTGATCTCTTGGGCATCGGCGGGATCGAGTGGTTTTAAAGGAGCCAAAAAAGGAACCCCCTTCGCCGCCCAAACCGCCGCCGATAACGCCGCCCGCCGAGCGATCGAACAGGGAATGCGTCAACTAGAAGTGATGGTTAGTGGCCCCGGGGCAGGACGGGAAACCGCAATCCGGGCCCTGCAAGGAGCAGGATTAGAAATCACCCTGATCCGGGACGTGACCCCCATCCCCCACAATGGTTGTCGTCCTCCCAAACGCCGGAGAGTGTAAACAGTGAACAGCTTTTTCAGGTGACAGGGATCTTGAGGCCAGCAGCCGTTAGCTTTGAGCGCATCAGCAGGAGAATCCGGTCGTCAAAGACCATCTGCTCAAAAAACTGAACGCTGAACGTTAAATGCTGAACGCTAGAGAAAACTGATAACTGATAACTGATAACTGATAACTGAACAAGGGAGGTCAATCGGTGGCGCAATTTCAAATCGAGTGTGTAGAAGCAAAAACTTACAAGAATCAGAGTCAGTACAGTAAGTTTGTACTAGAGCCTCTAGAAAGAGGCCAGGGTACGACCGTAGGTAATGCCCTGAGACGGATTCTCATTTCCAATCTGGAAGGAGCGGCCGTGACGGCCCTGCGGATCGCGGGAGTCAATCACGAATTTGCCACCGTCCAGGGAGTACGCGAGGACGTGATGGAACTCATGCTCAACATGAAAGAAATCATCCTGAAAAGCTACACCAATCAAACCCAGATCGGGCGTTTAGTGGCAACTGGGCCGGCGACAGTAGTGGCGGCACAATTCGATTTACCCTCAGAAATCGAGATAGTTGATCGCAATCAGTACGTCGCCACCCTAGCCGAAGGAGCCAAGCTAGAGATGGAATTTCGCGTGGAAAAAGGCAAAGGCTATCGGGCGATTGATCGCAGTAAAGAGGAGGCCACTTCGCTAGACTTTCTGCAAATCGACTCTATCTTTATGCCCGTAACCAAAGTCAACTACAGCGTCGAAGATATCCGTTCCGAAAGCGGTCAAGCTAGAGATCGTCTGCTCTTAGAAATTTGGACAAACGGGAGCATTAACCCCAAAGAAGCCCTTTCCCAAGCGGCCGATATGCTAGTTAATCTCTTTAACCCGCTCAAGGATCTCAACGCCCTCGAATCCTCCGGTAACTTTGACGACCAAGAGATCAACCAAGAAAACCAAATTCCGATCGAGGAACTACAATTATCCGTGCGCGCCTACAATTGCCTGAAGCGAGCGCAGATCAACACCGTAGCCGACCTCCTCGATTACAGCCAAGAAGATCTCTTAGAAATCAAAAACTTTGGGCAGAAATCGGCTGAAGAAGTCATTGAAGCCCTACAAAAACGGTTAGGCATCACCCTACCCCAAGAAAAAAGCAAGTAAACCCAATTCCAGGAAAATACCATGAGACATCGGTGTAAAGTGCCTCAATTGGGTCTGCCGGCTGACCAAAGAAAGGCACTGCTGCGCAGCTTGGCCACCCAGCTAATTCGCCACGGTCAGATCACCACCACCCTAGCGAAAGCGAAAGCGGTGCGAGCAGAGGTAGACCACATTATCACCCTAGCTAAAGACGGTTCCCTGAGCGCCCGTCGCCAAGCTATGGGCTACATCTACGATAAACAACTGGTTCACGCCCTCTTTGAAGGCGCACAAGCCCGTTATGGCAGTCGTAACGGCGGTTATACCAGGGTCGTGCGTACCCTGCGCCGTCGCGGGGATAATGCCCCCATGGCGATTATCGAACTGATGTAACGATGACAGCTTGCCCCCAGTCGCGGATCGCCCTAGTTATCCAGTATGTGGGAACTAATTTCCACGGCTGGCAACGGCAACCCCATCACAGGAGCGTGCAGGAAGAAATCGAGAAGGCTCTGGCCGATATTCTCGGTCATGCCGTCACTCTGCACGGGGCAGGACGTACCGATAGCGGTGTTCACGCCGCCGCCCAAGTTGCCCATTTCGAGCAGCAGAGTCCGATCCCACCCTCCCATTGGTCCAAGGTTCTCAATGCTCGGCTAGATGACGATATCGTCATTCGGGCCTCAGCCCGGGTTCCCGATCGCTGGCACGCCCGTTTCTCGGCCCTCTGGCGACGTTATCGTTACACCCTCTATACCGACCCCATCCCCAATCTCTTTGTTAGCCCCTTTAGTTGGCACTACTACCATCGTCCCCTCGATGCCGATTTGATGGCCAGGGCTTTACGGCCCCTATTGGGCAAGCACCATCTGGCCGCCTTTCACCGTGCTAACTCTAGTCGCGACCATTCCTGGGTAGAAGTACAGGGGGTGGAATGCTACCGTCAAGGGCCGTTTGTACAGATGGAAATCCAAGCCAATGGCTTTTTGTACGGGATGGTGCGCCTATTGGTGGGAATGTTGGTGGAGGTGGGAACTGGTGAGCGATCGCTAGAAAACTTTACCGACATCTGGGTCAATCAGCGCCGAGAATTGGTCAAATACGCCGCACCAGCTAAAGGACTATGTTTACTGCGGGTGGGTTACGCCGATTTTCCCTTTGCCGATAGCGTCTGGTGCGAGACTCAGCCTCTTTATTATTTCCGAGCAGAGGGGATAGGGGAATAGGGAGATAGGGAAATAGGGAAATAGGGGAATTCCAACTAAAACCCTAAAACTCTAACCCCCCAACACCCAGGTGGGCAATAAAAAAAATTAATTTTTGTAAACCAAGGCAAACTCACCATGAACAAAACACCTCTACCAAATTTAGAGACTCTAGAGCAGAAATGGTACGTCATCGATGCGGCCGATCAGCGTCTAGGTCGTCTGGCCACCGAAATCGCAATGATTCTACGGGGCAAAAATAAAGCCACCTTCACCCCCCATCTGGATACGGGGGATTTTGTCATTGTTATTAACGCCGAAAAAGTGACGGTGACGGGCAAAAAACGTCAACAGAAAGTTTATCGCCGCGACTCCGGCAGACCGGGTGGTATGAAGGTAGAAAGCTTCGATAAACTGCAAAAACGCATTCCCGAACGGATTATCGAACACGCTGTTAAGGGAATGCTCCCGAAAAATAGCTTAGGTCGGAAATTGTTCACGAAACTGAAAGTTTATGCCGGTGCGGAACATCCCCATCAGGCACAACAACCGGAAGTTTTAGCGATTAATACGATTCCCGCAGGAGGAAATTAAGTCAATGCAAGCCACGGACAGTAAAAATAAGGTAGTTTATTGGGGAACGGGACGACGCAAATCGGCGGTCGCTTCCGTGCGTCTGGTGCCGGGGACGGGGGCAATTACCGTTAACGGTCGCGATGGGGAAACCCATTTTAACCGCATTCCCACCTATATCCAGACGATTAAGGCTCCTCTGGAGACTTTGGGACTAGAAAACGAGTATGATATCATTGTTAAGGCCGAGGGCGGTGGTTTGACCGGTCAGGCGGATGCGGTGAAATTAGGTGTCGCTAGAGCTTTATGTCAATTGGCCCCGGAAAATCGTCCTCCCCTTAAGAGTGAAGGTTATCTGACTCGGGATCCCCGGGCGAAGGAACGGAAAAAATACGGTCTTCACAAAGCGCGCAAAGCGCCTCAATACTCGAAACGTTAGGTTAATAGAGAGGTTTATTATGCCGAAAAAAATTCATCCTACTTGGTATCCGGAAGCCAAGGTGATCTGTAATGGTGAACTGGTGATGACGGTGGGTTCGACAAAACCAGAAATTCATGTGGAGGTTTGGTCGGGTAATCATCCTTTTTATACGGGAAC
>NZ_JASJFG010000953.1:0-4078 GCF_030065375.1 Microcystis sp. M49636_WE2
GGTATTTTCTGGAAAAGAATCACTATAATTAAATAAAAATGGTACGCTATTTTTTCCCGATCCATCCATGACTAAAACCCGGGGCATTTGCGCCCCACCTTCGCGCCAAGCTTCGATCGCTTCTTTCTGTAAAACTAATCCGCCTCCTTGTTCTTTTAAAGTTTCTGCTAATAGTCTTTGTGCCTCAGCTTTCCCTTTAGCGCGATTAACTTCTGCTTGGGCCTGTTGTTCCGCTTCTTGGGTGATATAAACGGCTCTTTGGGCCCGTTGTTCTGCGATTTGTTTATCTTCGACAGCCCGGGCAAATTCCGGAGAAAAATTCAAATCTACCACACTGGTATCTAAAACTAGAATACCATACTTTTCTAACCGAGTCGATAGGGCATTATCAAAGTCTTCTTTTAACTCACTGCGTCGAGTAATTGCCTCCTCTACGGTTCTTTTCGCGGCGGCAATTTTAAAGGATTCTTGGGTTTGAGGGGCGATAATTTTAGCGACAATATTTTGCAGGGTGCCTTGGGTTCTTCTAATGACCACTACTTGAGTCGGATCGAGACGAAAATTAATCGCAAAACTAGCGGATAAATCCTGTAAATCTTTAGTGGAACTTTGGGCGGGAACTTCAAATTTTTGCACCGTAACATCGTAGATATCGACACTAGAAACAAAGGGAGGTTTAAAGTGCAATCCCTCCAATAAAACCCCGTCCTTAGCCTTTCCTAACACACTTAAAACCCCCGCTTGTCCGGGGGTGATAATCACATAGGCATTAAAGGCCGCTAAAATGACAATAGTGACCAATAATCCCCCGATCAGGGAAAGTAAATTAATAGCATCTTTTTGGTTCATAGTTTATACTCCTTGACGAGCGACTAAAGCGAGAATTTTTACTGCGATCGCTTGATTAACGGGCATCACTGACAGACGATTTCCTGTCCTTACTAATAATAATTCATCGGCGGTAAAATTTTGTTTTAAAATTCCTAGGGGCAGCAGTTGGGGAAAAAGGCGCTCGAATTCAACTTTAACCGTCCACCAGCGCGGGGAATCTGGGGAGGATTTAGAATCATAGTAGGGACTATCGCGATCGAATTGTGTGGGATCGATCATATCAGTTTGCACCACTCGCATCAAGCCGACAATCCCCGGCGGGGTCGTATTAGAATGATAAAAAAAGGCCAAATCTCCCCGTTTCATCTGACGGAGAAAATTGCGGGCCTGATAATTTCGCACCCCTTCCCAAATAGTTTGACCATCTTTTTTTAAATCCTCGATACTATAGACATCGGGTTCCGATTTCATTAACCAATAATTTAAATTCATCATTTATACTTGTTATTAATTCAAATAAGCTCAAAAAAATTTTTAGCCGTTCCTGTCAGCCCTGTCACCATAGGGTTAAATATAATTCACTTTGACTGCTTTTGCAGAGCTACTCAAACAATTATTGAGAAGAATGTATCTAAAAATACTTTTGTTAGGGGCAATTTTTAAGAACTATGATCCTTCAAGTCTAGCTATTCTTGGCAACCGTCAGTTTTTCCCTATAGCTAAAAATAATTTATTCCCAGCATTAAATCAATCAAATAAGCTGTAAAATAGGATACATTGCTCTAAAAATCTCTAGCCAATCCATAGATTATCGGTGTTCCAAGCCACTCGCCGCCGTTTAGCCTTATGGTACACTGTTGTCACTGCCATACTACTGCTTTTTCTCGCTACGGGAATGTATTTTTATGTGCGCCATACCCTAGTGGATCGCATTGATGATACCCTCAAACACATCATTGAGGTGGTAAATCGTTCCCTCGTGATCGAATCGATTCCCCCGGATCAAGGACGTTATCGCGTCGATCCCCTCGCAAGTTTTCCCAGTCAGGGTAAATCCGTGGAGGACGATCATATAGATTTGGAATGGTTCGATCCCCAAGGTAATCTAGTTTGGTCAACTTTGGCTGAATCCTTAGATATTCCCCTCCATCCCCACCGTCAAGGGGAAACTATTCGCTTATCCGATAATCGTCTGCTGCGACAAGTAACCGAAAGGGTGGAAATCGGTCATTATGTTTTGGGATATCTGCGGGTAAGTCATCCTTGGTTTGAGGTGACAAAACCGATTAGACAGCTATTATGGGATTTAATCGTCGGAATTTGCCTGATGATTGCCAGTGTCGCCTGGATTGGTTGGTTTTTGTCCGGTTTAGCCATTCAACCGGTAAAAGAGTCCTATCAGAGTTTAAAACAATTTACCGCCGATGCTTCCCATGAATTACGCAATCCGATCGCCACTATCCAAACTAACGTGCAAATGGCGATCGCTTATCCCCAAACTGGCCATCAACGCTTGCAAGTGATCGATCGTTTAACGGAAAGATTGGGCAATTTAGTCAATGATCTGCTTTTTTTAGCCCGTTCCGATAGTGGCATCGTCCAACCGATCGAGCAAGCTGTACCTTTGGATGCTTTATTGATGGAAGTGGTAGAAGAACAGCGTTTAATCGCCGATAAGCAGGGAATTTCCCTCTCTTTGTCGATTGTGGAACCGGACCAAGAGGATTTTTCCTACAGCGATGAAATGTTTACTATGCAGGGAGATTGGGATCAATTAGCACGTTTATTCACAAATTTAATCTCTAATGCCCTAAAACACGCTTTTTTAACCGAATCTGAGCCTAAAAATGTGGCTGTGGAATTGGAGAAAAGTAAACGCGATCGACAATCGGTGTTACTGGTACGCGTCAAAGATAACGGAATCGGGATTCCCGAGGCTGCTTTGTCCCATATTTTCGATCGCTTTTATCGTCTCGATCCCGCGCGACAAAATTCTGCCACTTCCGGGGGAACAGGATTAGGATTAGCGATCGCTTTAGCGATTACCCTCAGTCATCATGGACAAATTAGCGTCGAAAGTCAGATCGATCGAGGAACAATCTTCACCGTCACCTTACCGAAAAGCCATCAACGGGAGAAAAAAACCGAAAAGTCAGAAGCTTGACACTTCTGACTTTTTTTCATACCCCCAAGGGAATTCGAATCCCTGTCGCCTCCGTGAAAGGGAGGTGTCCTAGGCCACTAGACGATGGGGGCGTGGATTTCAGACCTTTTTAAATATAACAATAATTTTTCTGGGAGTCAAGGGTTTTGGCCAAAATTTTTTTTATCCCGTCCTTGCACAATAGGATAGTCTAAATGAAGATGTTATCGCCCAAAATCCATGGCTGCCGATCCCTATAAAAGCCGACTGTTCAACCTGATCAACCGTCGTTTGATCCGTCTGAAAGATAACCTCGGCCGCGTCTCCCGTCGCGGTCAAAATGCGATCGCTCTTGCCCTGCAAATAGCCCTCTATCCCGTCTATTTGCTGGTACAATCCCTGCGGATGACGGCTAATCAATTAGGGAACAGTCTCCAGAAACAATTATCACCCCCCGGAAAAGAGGGGACGGATGCGATCGAAGAATTTCTCCAGAGCTTATCCGACCAAGAAACGGCATTTATTGGCATAGCAGCCGATCTAGAGGATCAAGCTTTAGTTTTCGTCACTAACGATCACCAGACTGTTAAAATCACCGATAATCAAACCCAAAGACAAATAGAAAAACAAATTAGGACGGCACTGGCTAACTACGCCCTCGAAAAACGGAGAATTAAGCGATTAAATCGTCAATATACGCCTTTATTACCGAATTTTACCGACAAAAATCCTGTCTTGCCTCCGATCCGTTGGTTTTGGAACCTACTACGCTGGGAACAACAGGGACAAATAGCGATCGCCATAGATCTATTCCAAGAATCCCATCTCGTCAAAACCCCGACACCACCCTCCTTACCACTGCCTAATTTAAATTCTCAAGCGATTTTACAGGTTATTGACGAAAAATTAGCAATTTTCGAGGCTAAATTTCTCGCTATCCCCCCCGCAATCCCCAGCAGTTTGAGCCACACCTCTAACCTACCTTCCGATCTCGTTAACCAGTCCCCGACTCTCGAGAAAAATTCCTCCTATCTCTGGCGACTTTATTGGTTAATTTATGCGGCGATCGAGCATTTCTGGGCAAAAGAGAAGAATAATTTAGAA
>NZ_JASJFG010000306.1:0-3873 GCF_030065375.1 Microcystis sp. M49636_WE2
TGTCATCTACCTTGAGTTATAACCTAGTGTCCCAAACCCTACCTAAACCCTCCCTAAAAAGAGAATTTTTGCCATTTACCCTACAGGATGTCCGTCTAGCTATCCCGGCCCGTTGCTTCCAATCAAGCGTTTTTCGCTCTTTAGCCTACTTTTTTTTTGATATTGGCATCATTACCCTGCTTTACTGGATAACTTACCAGATTAATCAAGCATGGTTCTTCCCCCTTTTTTGGTTTATGCAGGGAACCATGTTTTGGGCCTTATTTGTCGTCGGTCACGATTGCGGTCACGGTTCCTTTTCCCGTTATCGTTGGTTAAATAACTTAATCGGTCATCTCAGTCATACTCCTATTCTCGTACCTTTCCACGGTTGGCGCATCAGTCATCGCACCCATCACGCTAATACTGGCAATATCGACACCGATGAAAGTTGGTATCCCGTCACGGAAACCCAGTATAACAATATGGCTTGGTACGAAAAATTAGCTCGTTTTCAGCTAATTTTATTTGTTTATCCCCTCTATCTTTTCCGTCGTTCCCCTAATAAACAGGGGTCCCATTTTATGCCCGAAAGCCCCCTCTTTCGCCCCTCGGAACGGTGGCAGGTACTGACTAGCACCGTATGCTGTACCTTTATGTTAGGTCTATTAATCGGGGTTGGTGTTAGCCAAGGCTTTTGGTTTCTGTTTAACTACTACATCATGCCCTATATCGTCTTTGTGGTTTGGTTAGACCTGGTGACATTCCTACACCACACCGAAGATGATATTCCCTGGTATCGCGGTCAAGACTGGTACTTTCTCAAAGGGGCGCTTTCTACCATCGATCGCGATTATGGCATCTTTAATCCCATCCATCACCAAATTGGTACTCACGTCGCCCATCACATTTTTATCACTATTCCCCACTATCATCTCCAAGAAGCAACCGAGGCCATCCGTCCCGTCTTAGGAGACTATTATCGCGTCTCGAAAGAACCGATTTTCAAATCTCTCTGGCAGTCCTACCGCAATTGTCATTTTGTCAGTGACCAAGGCAGTAAGGTTTTTTACCTCAAAAACTGATCCTATCTTAGCTATGAGGGGGAAACGGCAGCAAAATCCCCCTCCTCCTCCCACACCGAGAATAGTTGCCAAAACTAGCGGTAAAGTCTTTTTCTGGATTTGGTTCACTGGCAAGGAATTAAGCTGATGCAGTGAAATTGAACGACGTACAAAGGGAATGACATCGGCAGCATTGGTCAAGAATCAAACAAATATCTAATCTGTTCTCTAGGATTTGATCATTTTGCTTTTCAACAGCTACTGACAAGAGGATATTAAGCGCCTAGAATCTAAAAATTTACGATCAAGCAGGTCTAAAGAGTGAGTTTTTATGATACTGTCTATTGTACTAGCTCAATTATAACTTTGCTATAAAAGATTAATTACTCAGACAGCAAAAAAAGTGGCAGATTATGACACAGGCAATCCTTACTCAAATCTTGAATCAGCTTGAGACTCTTGAGCTAAAAGAACTTCAGCTGCTTAATCAGAAGATTCAACAGTATCTTATGGATAAAGAAGAAGCTGAGAAACAAGCGGTATTTCACCAATCTCTTCTTGATGCTGGATTAGTCAAGCAGATTAAGCGTCCTTCATCTCAACCGATAACTGAGCGACGATTGATTGAAATCGAGGGAAAACCTATTTCAGAAACGATTATTGAGGAACGCCGTTAAATGGCACTTTATTTCTTAGATAGTAGTGCCTTGGTCAAGCGTTATATCAGCGAAACTGGTTCAGCATGGGTATTGGAATTATTTACTGATGCTTTAAATAATGAAATATTTATTGCCGCAATCGCCAAGGTAGAAATTGTAGCTGCTATTACGCGAAGATCCCGCACTGGAAGTATTAGCGTTACCGATGCAGCGGCAATAGTTCATCAGTTGAGAAAGGACTCGCTTAAAGATTATCAAGTCATTGAAATTACCGAAAGTATAATTAATTCAGGAATGGTATTAGCGGAAACTTATGGTTTAAGAGGTTATGACGCAATCCAGTTAGCAGTAGGTTGTGCTGTTAATACACTTTGCCTAGCTAGTGGTTTACCTTCTATCACTTTTGTCTCGGCAGATAATGAATTGAATGTTGCTGTTATCAGTGAGGAATTGCTGATGGAAAATCCTAATAATTATCCATCTTAAGTAAGCGATAAGCTGTGAACTCTGAAATTTTTAGAGTTTAAAAAGGTGGAAAAAATAATCCCCTTCAAGGGAGTAAAGGAATTAAGCTGATGCAGTGAAATTGAACGACGTACAAAGGGAATGACATCGGCAGCATTGGCCAAGAATCAAACAAATATCTAATTGGAGAAGCAACTAGAAATGTACCAAAGGAAATTAAGTCTCGCTATCCTCTTATTCCTTGGCGTTTAATCGGAGGAGTGAGAAATATTTAGAAAAGGTGCTATTATGCGGAATAATAGTTGACTTGTGTTAGAATCGGTTATGTTGTTAATTTAAGGGATAGTTACATGAAAATTGTTACTGTTACTGAGGCCAAAGAACAAATTGATGAATTAGTGAATGATACCAATGATAATCATCAACCAATTTTGTTATCTGGTACGAAAAATAATGCTATTTTAATTGCTGAGGAAGATTGGAAATCTATTCAAGAAACGCTTTATTTGTATTCTATTCCTGGTATGGTAGATTCAATTATTGAAGGTGGCAACACTTCTATTGAAGATTGTGTGAATGAGGTGGGTATCAGAGCAATTTTAAATGGATAATTGGCAGTTGGTTTTTAAGCGAAAAAAGATGCTGAAAAGCTGGCTCGTACTGGGTTGGCAAAACAAGCTAACGAGTTATTAAATATTCTTAAGTCAAATCCCTATCAATCTTATCCTGTTTATGAGAAACTCAGTGGCGATTTAGCGAGCTATTATTCTAGACGTATTAATATTCAGCATCGTTTGGTTTATCAGGTTATTCCAGAAGAGAAGGTTGTCAAAATTATACGGATGTGGACTCATTATGAATAACCCCTTTTAATTTATTTTACCTAAAATGTCGGATGAATGCCCCCGCTAGATTTTTCGACAAGATACTCACCTTTGCGGGGAATGAAATCCGACCAGAATATCAACCGCGAAGCACGATTTTCATTCTACTATTTGTAGGTAAACTGTGTTATACTTAATTTAGCCAGGGTCGAGGATTAATCAATGCTAGTCGTAAAAGCCAAGTTAAAAAACGGGACACCAGAGAGGCAGGAAAATTTATTGTAATTTCTCAATAATACTAATAATGATTCTCTTTAGCTGGGGGAGATTGTTTTGAATCACTTTCCAGACGACTTTTTCATCAATTGCCCAATATTCATGAACTAATTTATCCCGCATACCTGCGATGTTTTTCCAAGGAATATTAGGATAATTAACTCTCACTTCATCAGGAATATTTTTGACTGCTTCCCCAATTATTTCAATTAATTTTACTGCCGAAAGAAAGATTTCTATCTTAGTTGAAAATTCTTCAAAGCTTAGATCCTGAGTCATCTTTTCTAGTTGACAAATTGCCTCTAGAATGTCTTGCAAGAAATCTCTAAATTCCCGTTGCGTCATACATAAATAACCTCGGATAAAATTCTTTCTCGCCTTCTTCCTTTTAAGCCATTTTTACTGATAACATCCGCTTTTACCTTAAGTAAATCACTTAAATAATATTCCATATCTACTAAATCCAGTAAACTAGGCGGTTCTGTATAATCTATCAGAATATTAACTTCACTATTTTCCTGCACTTCTCCTTTTACATAATCTCCAAAAATACCTAATTCACTGACATGATACTTTTCTTTTACTAAGGACTTAACTTGACCCAAA
>NZ_JASJFG010000058.1:0-6659 GCF_030065375.1 Microcystis sp. M49636_WE2
ACTCGACCGACCCAACTGCAACAAAAAGCGTTAGATTTATTGGGAGTTTCCCTGATTTGTACCCAGTAACGGGGTGCTGTAAATTCTCTTAATCCCTTCTACAGCACAGGTTATGGCCTTTTGTCAACGGGGAAGTCCAGGGATAAGACTTTTAGGCTTTTTTGAAATCAAAAAGTGCCAGCCATTGCAGGGATCGGGAGGGAAATTTAGGCACTTTTTCCCTGAAAATTGGTAAAACCCCACACCCTGCCCCCACCGAAAAACTTTTTGCCGCAAACCCTAGCTACAGTCCCGCAATTGCCCCTCGCGCCATAGATGCGATCGCTTGTTCCGTGGCCCGGGGTAGATGATAATATTTACCCCCGGCTTTTAGGGCTAATTCTTTGGCAAAACCAGTGGAGACGAATTTTTTCTCCGTATCGATGACCAGCAATTTAATGCCTAAAGAGCGAATTTTAGCGGCAATATCGAGCAGTTCTGCCTTAATATCGGGTTTTTCCCCCTCCGGAATCGGTTCCCCTAGAGATTTCGCCAAAGGAATATTACTTCTCCCGTCGGTAATCGCCACAATCACCACTTGACCGATATCCCCCGATAAACGGGCATTCATCCCCACATGAACCGCTTGGGTTAAACCGTGGGCTAAGGGGGAACCGCCACCACAGGGCAGGGTTTCTAGACGTTTTTTCGCTAGGGTAATCGATTTGGTTGGCGGTAATAGTACATCTGCTCGCTCACCCCGGAAAGGAATCAGGGCAATCTGGTCGCGATTTTCGTAAGCTTCCGTTAACAGACGCATAACCGCACCTTTGGCCGACTGCATCCGATTGAGAGCCATGGAACCGGAGGCATCGACGACAAAGACAATTAAAGAACCAGCCTTGCGGGCCAGCCGTTTTGAGCGCAGATCCCCTTCTTCTATAATCACATGACGTTCGGGATTCCTCAAGCGACGGGCTTTTTGATAGGGGGCGGCCGCCCGGAGAGTGGCATCGACGGCGACTCTTTTCACCTTGCCCCGAGGTAACATCGGCTTAATATAACGTCCCCTATCTTCCGAGAAAATCAGGTTACGCGCCCCCGATTTCCCCTGACGCTGGGCCATCTGGGCAAAATACAGCACACTGGGATCCAGTAAAACCCCTTCTGGGTCAAAAACAAATTCTTCCGGCAAATTATCGGGCTGTTCCGGTTCTTTTTCCTCCTCTTTCTCCTCCTCTTTTTCTTCCTGTTCCTGCTGGTTTTCGTCTTGGGGCGGTTCCGGTGGTGGCGGTGGTGGCGGTGGCTGTTGTTCCTGTTCCGGAGGTGGTGGCGTAATCAGCGATCGAGGTACAATAACTAATTCGACGGCTCTTTTTAAGTCATCGGCACTGACTAAATCCCGACCTTCTAAAGCGGCGGCGGCCTTGGCTACTCTCACGGCAAAAATCTCGGCGCGATGACCTTCTACCCTACCGCGCACCGCTTCCTCCACTAGATAACTAATTTGTTCGGGTTTAATTTTTACCTCTTTTAACCATTCCCTCGCCAGAATAATTTCGGTTTTTAGATCATCGATTTCTTGGGCATATTGGGCGATAAAAGCGCTGGGAGAAACAGCATACTCGATCGCCTGATTGACGGCGGTGACTCGTTGGTCTAAACTAAGGACACCATCGGCGGAAAGAGCAATGGCAATTCTATCTAATAAATGGGGTCGTAAATCCCCTTCTTCTGGGTTATAAGTAGCGATCAGGATTGGTTTACAGGGATGTTGAAAACTGATGCCTTCCCGTTCGATTTGGTTACGTCCTTCGCTTAAAACTGTGAGTAATTGGTTAGCAATTTGGTCATCAAGTAGATTAATTTCATCGATGTAGAGAATTCCCCGATGGGCGCTGGCTAATAAACCTGGTTGAAAGACTGGTTCCCCCTGTTTCACCGATTCTTCCACATCGACGGAACCCAATAAACGATCCTCGGTGACTCCTAGGGGAATCTGCACGAAAGGGGCCCGGATAACTTCCGTGGCGACCTCTCCACTGCTATATTCTTCTTTAGTGTGATCGTCCCATTCGTCGGCATTGTTGGGATCACAATTAAAGACATTACCTGCGATAATTTCGATCGGTGGCAGTAAGGAATGTATCGCCCGCGCCATGACTGATTTGGCGGTTCCCCGACGACCGGCAATTACCACACCCCCCAGGGCGGGATCCACGGCGGCTAAGAGTAGGGCTAATTTAATCGCTTCTTGGCCGACAACGGCAGTCAGGGGAAAATTGAGGGTCAGAGTGGGCATAGATCTAGATTCAGGCGGCCAAATTCTAGTGTAAAACAGAAGCTCCCGGGTCCGGCACTTTTTCCCTTTTTGATTCCCGAACCCAGATTTTAAGTAGGTAGGCGTTAAAAATTATCAGACACCCCCCTTATCAAGGGGGGACTAAGGGGGGACTAAGGGGGGATCGAACCTAAAATCCATTTTTAATTTAATTATAACCAGCTACTTAGCTGCATCTCGATGGATTTCTTCATCCCCGAACCGATCGAGAAGTTACTGGGTTAATCTAGGATTAGCTCCTGATAACGGCTGTAGAGAGGACAAAAATATGATAGCGACAATAATCGATCGCCTTACGGAAACCAACCCGCAAATTATGCGAGAATGGCAAGGAAGATTAACCCCGAAAAATATCTCGATCGCCTCGGTTATCTCCCTAGTTGGTCAATTATTAGTTTACCTGTACTATAAGAATCTCTTGTCGGTAGGGGCGGGATTTAGTCGTTACTGTACCGCTAATCCCCCCCATAACAACGATTATAATCCCTATAGTGGGCTTAAATACTGCATCCAAGACCTAAATGGTCAATGGATGATTATCTCCCGGTTATGGTGGTTAGATATCTTCACTTTTCTGAGTATTACCGGCATTTTCGCCCTTTTAGTGGTGGGAACCTATCAATTAATCGCCGATCTTTCTGGGGAAGAGCGCCGGGGTACACTTAATTTTATCCGTCTGAGTCCCCAACCCGCCAAAACGATTTTTATCGGCAAAATTTTCGGGGTTCCCATTCTCCTCTATCTCGTCTGTCTTCTCGCTTTACCCTTTCACTTGGGGGCGGGTTTATTAGCAGGTATTCCCCTATCGTTAATTTTAGCCTTCTACGCGGTTCTGATCGCTAGTTGTGCCTTTTTCTATCATGCTGCCCTTAGTTTCGCTTTAGCCACGCCATGGTTAGGAGGATTTCAACCCTGGTTAGGCAGTGCTGCAGTCTTAATCTTTGTGTTTTATAGCACTATTTTTACTTTATCGGGCTATGGTGGTTCCCGTACTCCCTTTGATTGGTTAATTCTCTTTAATCCTAGTTTTGTCCTCCCCTATCTAGTTAAATCTACCTTTCTCCCCCCCGATGCGGTACGCTATCTAGGAATCTCACAAATCTTTGATCTGCGTTGGTACGGTCAATCTCTCTGGCAATCGGTTATAGTGGGTATTAGCTTAATTTTGCTCAATTTTGCCCTCTGTACCTACGGTTTAACCCGAGTTCTCCAGCGTCGCTTCCATAATCCCCTCGCTACTCTTGTTAGTAAACCCCAAAGTTACTGGATGATGGGCTGTTTTAGTGCCATTAGCCTGGGTTTTGTCTTCCAAACTCTGCAACCGAGCTATCTTTTCGATAATTTTGCGATTCTTAGCGTTTTTGTGGCGATTTTTGGCTTGTTAATCCTTTTTGCCCTCACTCCTCCCCGTCAAACTCTCCAAGATTGGGCGCGCTATCGTCATCTACAAGGAAAAACGGGCATTAGTCTGGGGAAAGCTTTAATCTTTGGCGAAAAAAGTCCTTCTACCCTAGCCATGGCTGTTAACGTCGCTATTGCCATTTTATTCATCCTTCCCGCTATTTTTATCGCCCCTCTCCATCAATATAAACTAGCCACTGCAGCCGGGTTTCTCTTGGCAATGAACATGATTTTAGTCTATGCCGCTATCGCCCAATTATTGATGTTAGCCGGCACAAATAAACGCGCTTTGCTCGCAGCCAGTAGCATCGGCATTTTGATTATTTTCCCCTTCCTCTGTTTCGCTGTCTTGGGAGTTAATCCCAGTCAATCTCCGCTTTTATGGTTTTTTACTTTTCTTCCCATTGCCGCTACTCAATACGCTACACTTCCCTCTTTCGCTTTGGCAATTTTCAGTCAGTGGTTGGGTTTAACCCTCGTCGGATGGCAAATTAATCGCCAATTAAATCGCCTTGGTGCCTCGGCAACTAAAGCGTTAATCCCAGGCTGAAAAATACCTACTCAAAGGGGAGATTAAATAATATCTCTGCCGATAATTTTCTCCCCTTGAGTGTCGGTTAATTTTTTTCCCAAAAAAGCTTGACAAAACCCCGCGACTTGACAGATAATTTCTTATATAATGGGAATCCGTGCCTGCCTGCGACCCCCCTCTTTTCAGGTCAAATAAAACCCCAAAAAATTAACCCCAAAAAGTAGGCTGAGTTAATCTCAGTTCCCAGATGATTCGGAGCATCTTTCAATTTGACAACGCCTATTGTAGGGCTAATTCATGAATTAGCCCTACACCTAGTAATTTCAGTTCCCATCTGATTAGGAGCATCTTTCAATTTGACAACGCCACATTTTTACCCTACCACCGATAAACTATCAACGATTAGCGAGGGAGTATAACAGGAGCCATTCCATTGATTATCGGCCCCCAGAGCGATTAAATTCTGCAAAGCGGTATAAACATTTCCCGTCACCATTGTATCTTTAACTCGTCCGGTGATTTTGCCCTTTTCTATGCGATAACCCAGATCGACATTGACAGAAAAATCGCCCGAAATATCGGCCCCATGACCTAAAATTTGGTCGATAACTAGGCCCTCATCTATTTGCGAGATTAAATCCTCTAAAGTTCCCTCTCCCGGTGCCACGATTAAATTAACTAAATCCGGCATGGGATAAACCCCTAAACCGGGACGAAAACCGTTTCCCGTCGGAGTAGTTTTTAATAATCTGGCCGTGGTACGATCGCTATAGAATTCCTTAACTCTACCTCCCTCAATTAAAGATAAAAATTTGGTAGGAGTTCCCTCATCATCAAAGGGACAACTATAGGGTTCTCGGTCCGGTTGTTGGGATAAAGTCAACTTTTCTGACATCACCAATTGACCAATTTTATCACTCCAGGGCGAGGACTGTTCTAAGACCTGTTTCCCATTTAAAGCCATCTCCACCGTACCCCATAAGAGGGTAACTGCATTAGAGGTCAATAAAATTGGTAATTTTCCCGTGGGACTATCCACATTATTGGCTGCCCATTGTAGTCGCTGCAATAACTGTTTAATTACCGTTTCGGGATGAGGTGTACTGCGGGTATATTCCCCATCATAAACGGCGAGAAAATCCTCTCCCCGTACCCATTCAATCCCCAGATAATAACTCAAAGCTGTATCGGTATATTGACAATATAAACCCTCGGAATTAACCAAACGGGTGATTTCCCGTTCACATTCCCATTCACCACTACAAATAACCTCAGGATAAACTTGGCGAATTTGGCCAATCATTTGATTACCCATCTCGATTAAAGATTCTACCGCCACATCCTGGCCAATCGGGTCATAAATTGCCCGTCGTGGTGCCGAAAATTCGATTTCTTCTGGGGCATTGAGATAGGATAAATTTAATGCCGTTTCTACTAAAATCTCAGGTTCCACATCACCATAACCCACCGCTAACCCCGGACAACCCTCGCGCCATAATCTTAAGGCAGTTCCCACGGATTCAGAACTTTCTAGCTGTTTGAGACGATTAGCCTCAAAAAAAACGGGATGGGAAAGGGAGGAAGATTGATAAACTTCGGCTGCCACCGCTCCGGATTGGAGAGCCAGTTCGATGAGTTGTTGCGGATCGATCGTCATGGTGATAGTTTTTGAGATGATAGCTATCTGATTATCGAAAATTTGGGTTTAAAACCCCGTCGTTCTACGACGGCTTTTCTTGATCTCTAATATATCACTTAAGAACTGCCAATGGCACACCTCCCACAGAAGAAACAAAATAACTAGGAGACCAAAGAGCATCTTTCCCATCTGATTTAGGATAACCAGCTTGTTCATATCTGCGCCTAGAAAAAGCTTTTAAGGAATTAACCATTACAGAAATATAAAGTTTAGTTGTTTATTCGATTATAGCGTTGTACATGGTCAGATTTTCCATTAAATTTAGAAGTTTTGAATGATAGCTTTATAAAGTAAAAAAGCGGCTGAAATATTATATTCTAAGTAAGTAGGTGTTAAAAATTGTTAGATACCCCACCTTATTAAGGGGGAATCAAAGACAAAATCTATCTTCAATTTAATTGAAACCACTTACTTACTCAACGGACTTAGTACAATAATTAAGATGGTCGCCAGATAGGTCGAGGAGTATAGCAAAATGTCTAACGAAACCGTCACCTATTCCCTAGAATCCGTCCTGACAAGGATTGAAAAGACCTCTTGCACAATTTTTTTATGGTATAATATAAGGTTTTGCTTTTTTCTCAATTCTTAGATTGAAGTGGAAAAAAGAATAAAATGTGATCTTAGGTCAGGAAATCATCTATAATTTTGCTATGTTTATTAGCAAAATTATGGATTATCAAAACTTATCAGATGAACAATTCAAA
>NZ_JASJFG010000313.1:0-1355 GCF_030065375.1 Microcystis sp. M49636_WE2
GAGGAACTTTTTCATAAAAAAGACAGTAAATAAGTCCATAATCACGCGAATTGTGCGACCTAAACCATATTTACTCTGTCCGAACCGTCTAGCGTGGTGATTAACGGGAATTTCGGTTATTTTTGCCCCTTCAATAAAAGCCAATGCGGGTAAAAAGCGATGTAATTCCCCGTAAAGATTCATATCGGCGACTAATTCGGCTCGATAGGCTTTCAAAGAACAACCGTAGTCGTGTAATTTGACCCCTGTAACCTTTGCTATCAGCCAATTAGCTATTTTTGAGGGTAAAAGCCGTTTTACCCGGTCATCTTGGCGATTTTTGCGCCAGCCACTCACGAGGTCATAACCTTCCTCTAATTTGGCCAATAATAGGGGTATATCATTGGGATCGTTCTGTAAATCGCCGTCGAGGGTAACGATGACCTGTCCCGTGGCATAATTAAATCCGGCAGCCATAGCGGGGGTTTGTCCGTAGTTGCGTCGCAATATCACCGCCTTGAGATCATCGCGATTTTTGGCTAAATTAGTTAAAACCTCGGTGGAACCGTCCTTAGAACCGTCGTCAACACAGATAATCTCGTAGTTAATTTGATAAGAACGCAAAATCGTGGCGATACTCTCGACGAGATGGGGGATACTGTCCACTTCGTTATAAATGGGAACCACTACCGATAAAGTCTGGATAGCAGCCTGCGGGTTTGGTTCATTGACACTGATGGACGGTGTAATCGGGTACATAGTTGACTGACGCTGGGACGTTTTGGGGCGATTGTATCACAATTCAGTTATCAGTTATCAGTTATCAGTTATCAGTTATCAGATGTGAGTTGTCAGTTCACTGATTACTGTTTACTGTTCACTGTCCACTGTTCCCTGAAAATACCCCCCACTTCCCACTTCCCACACCCTACACCCTACACCCTACACCCTACACCCTACACCCCACACCCCACACCCCTTATCCCTGTTCACTGCTCCCTGTTCCCTGTTCCCCTTTCTCTGTTTCCTTTTTGGCTAAAATTGCCTGACGAAAACCTAGGACGACGAGAATATTGGAGAGGGTGAGGAAAAGTTCGGCGCTACCGTGTAACCAATCGACGTTGGCTAATTCTTGACCATAGTGTATCTTGGCGTAGATACCGGCAGGAATGGTGATAAAAACGAATATTAACAGCACATAAAAGCCAATTAGGGCTAAATGGGGCATTTTTCCCGAACGAGTGACAAACCAAAGAAACCCCAGATAGGGAAACAGGGAAATGGCAAATAAACTCTCTTTATTCATTGTTAACGCTAATTTTACTGGAACGCCACAGCCACCAACCGGCAGCACAGAGGGTAAAATTTCCTAAGAC
>NZ_JASJFG010000403.1:0-7443 GCF_030065375.1 Microcystis sp. M49636_WE2
ATGGCTGTCATAAGTAATTTCACTAATTCAAATATCTAAAATGGGCTATAGATTTTCAGGATAAACTCCCAACTCTTTTAACTTTTGCACCAAACGTTGGCGAGCAATTTGTTCTTGCTCAAGTTCTAACTCAGCTTGTTCGGCCCGTTGACGCTCCTGCTCGGCTCGTTGCCTTTCTTGCTCTACTAACTCACTCCCCCATAATAACAGATTGCCCGACTTATCCCACCAACGTAACCAATAGGCTGTTACTTCCGCTTTTTTTCCCTGCCAGACTCCCAAAAATAAGTTAATCTCTGCTATCCAATAACGATTGTTTTCATTAGGTTTTTGTTGTTCATATCTTCCTTGATTCAATCGATAAATTTCTAATTCTCCGGTTTTTGGCTGAAATATTCCATAGACAGGTACTTGTAAGATTTGCTCGTAAAAATACCATTTTCCATAGGGATAGTGAGGGTTGATGGAATATTCACCCCCTTCGGTTTCCGAGATAAACTCTAGGACAATTGCTGGAATTTCTCCTTCGAGGTGGGGAGTGTAACTGCGCCGAATTTCTCCACTAGCAATAGATTTTACTGAGGGAATATAAACCCAATCAGGTGCTTTGACAACAGTTTGAGTTTTAACGGTGGCACACAAGCCAAAATTAGAGGCAATTAGCATCGATTCCAGAATTAGTCCTGCTAATTCTAACGATTCTCGTAAAGCTGCTGCTAATAGGGGTTGCAAGTTGTTGTCCACAGGTTCGTCAGGTAGAATAAAATCATCTGGCAGTTTTTCCCAGGTGATTGGCGGTGATTTTTTGAACAAATTAATTGTAGATGGTGTCATTGTCGTAAACAGTCCTTCCTATATTTAATAAGCTCTCATAAACTGTCCACGACTAAGTAGGTGCATTAAATTAATTATAAAATAGACCTATAGGTGGACAATGCCTGCAATTATTTCATACACTATCATCAACTTCAACCCCTAGCGCTCTTAATTTTGCTGCCAAGCGTTCAGCCCGTTGCTTTTCCTGCTCGGCCCGTTGCTTTTCCTGCTCGGCCAACTCCTCTATGGTGGGGAGCAATTGCCCCTCTGCTGTTGCCCAACGTAGCCAAGTAATCGGCTCTTGTTCATCCCCATAAATTCCCTGCCACCGCACTAACACCAGCCCTAATATTTTGCTGCTGAACCTGCCTTGAGCATCTGGGTTTAAAGATTTATAAACACCCCCTTCTAAGCGATGTCCCGCTAAATCTTCTGGGTCAAAGGGATCATACCAAAAGTATTCTGTCACCCGCAAACGATTCTGATAGATGAGCTTTTTCTCTTCTTTATCTTTTTGCGCTGTACTTTCAGAGAGCAACTCAATCACCACATCAGGAGCTTTTTCTTCTTCCCAGACGACCCAGCTTTTCCGTTCTTTTCGAGGCACGTCCACAACGACAAATACATCGGGCCCGCGATAATCCTCTTTACGCACTTGATTGGGGCTAAAGTAAACAAACATATTGCCTCCGACAAACGCTTCCCGTCCCTGGGTTTTTAACCACCAGGAGAGAGGTCTAACTAATAACTGCATTTGCAGTCCGTGTCGCTGGGTTTCCATGGGAATACCATCATCAGAAGGTAGCTCATCTTGGGTCGGTGGTAGCTTGATCCCTTGTGGGTTAGCTGCAATTAGGAGGGTTTCTTGAGCCATTGGTTAAGTTGGGGTGAACAACTGATGCCACTTTCTTATCATAAACTATCATCAATGTCAACACAATTGTGATCGCAATTGTCAGTATTAGTCATATTTTGTCTATTGTCTCTCACAATTGGGCAATCAGGTTAAACTTATTCTCGAACTGACCTATCAAGGCTTTGTTTGGGTATATCTCTTGTTGTCTTACTTAATCCTTCCTTAATAATCAAAAACCCAAATATTAACATTAACAATGGATTAATAATAACTCCTATACTAAGTCCCATATCGGTCATGGCTGGAATAATAAAGTAATTTTTGGGAATGAGCAAAAGACCAAACAGGAGCAGATAGGCTAAATCAAACTTACTTGACTTTGATTCATTAATAAAAAAAGCCAAAGGAATAAAAAGATTGAGAAGTCGATAATCTCCTGATGTGGGGGGGATAACATTCATCACAAAAACTAAAAGAGCTAGTTTTTTCCAGAAAATTTTCTCCTTAGTCAGAATGTATAAACTTACCAATCCTACTATTATTAACGATAGTACAGAATAGGGTCTCAAAAGTAGTGAAACCCAATCAAAAAATGTTCGCACTATATCTGATGATGAGATTATACCAATATCTTTAGAAATCTTTAAGACAAAAGCGGCAATAACCTTGATCAACCCGAACAAACTGACCCCATAAGGCCAACCTCCCGATCCGATCACATAATATTTCACAAACATTGCTTGATTTCTTCTCAATCCTTGAATATTTTCTAAAATACTTCCCTGAAAACACAGCAGAGAAAAAATAGTTATTAATGCGGCAAATATAATTACATAGAGGATATTTTTCCACTTTTTTTCGCTTGCCAATAGGACTAGAAAAATTGCTGGAAATGGTTTCATCGCAATTGCTAGGGATAGACAAATTAAGGCAAAAAGCGATTTATAGTGATTTAAGCTATTATAAAAGTAAGCAAAACCACATAAAAACAAGAACGTATATAATTCTGCATTAGCTCTATCTATAGTAAATAGAAAAGGATAGCTCATGAAGGAAATCACAAAAATATCACGAAAATTGTCTAATCTATTAGTCTGAGAAAAATTATTGATTATGAAAAATAGCCAGCAGACTAAAAAAATACTCAAAAATACTAATAGTGCTAAATCTCTGCTCTTAAATAGAGTAAACGGGAAGAAAAATAACTCCCCCAATGGATAATATATACCAAAAATATAAACATCACTTCTGTAGGGATTAAGTTCCTTGATAAAGTTAACCATGTTCCAAAAGTCATTAAACTTATCATTAGGTTTAAATAAAAAACTATTAAGAGGCTGTTGATTGCCTAAATAAGCTCCCATCGTGTAGTGATAAAAAACGGCGATGGCAAAGCCTATAACTATAATTGTGCTAAGAAATCTGATTTTAGTATGGCGTTCCATGTTAATAAATTCCCCTTTCGGATTGTCAAAAATACTGTTCACTATTTAATATCAAAGTTGACTCGCGCTCTCTCTACCACTAGAGGTCTTTTTAAGCTTCGTCTATTTATCAAACCAATGTATTCTCCTAAAATACCTATAAAAAATAACTGTACAGAAGAAAAAAGAAACAATCCGATAATGATCGCCGCTATTCCTATGGGGAAAAGGTTCCAAAACAGAAGCTTCAAAATCAAAGTCACGAGACCGACCAGAAAACTCACTAGAGATAGAGCGAACCCGATCATTGTCGCCAATCTTAGCGGAAAATTAGAATAGGTAGTGATGCCCAGCATTGCCAGATCGTACATTCGATAAAAATTAAAACTACTCTTACCTCGTTTTCGGACTTTCTGATGATACTCGATTTTAGCACTCTTAAAACCGACTTCTGAAATAAGACCCTTTAAGTAGGGATAAGGATCATCGATCAAACGCAATGCTTCTATCACTTTGTGATCATATAAACCGAAGCCGGTAAAATTAGAAGTTAAGTCAATCTCTTCTGATAGGGTTCTAACTAAAAAATAATAAAATCTTCTCACACTATAGACCAAAGAGTTCTCTTGACTAGATCTTTTAATTCCTTTAACAACTTGATAGCCTTCCTCCCATTTTTCTAAAAAATCGACGATTAGTTCGGGAGGATCTTGACAATCGGCGAAGACTAAAATAACCGCATCTCCAGTTCCTTGTAAGAGGCCGTAATAGGTAGAACGAACAAAGCCAAAATTCCTAGCGTTAATGATAATTTTGACTCTAGAGTCGCTTTGAGAGATTTGCTCTAATATACTGACTGTTTTATCTTGAGAGTCATTATCGATAAAAATATGCTCGTATTCATATTTTTCTAATCTTGCAAAAATCTCTTTGACCTCAGTATATGAAAACTCAACATTATCTTGTTCATTGTAGCAAGGAGTAACAACACTAATTAATTTTTTACTCATCTTAAATTTCCTCAATTTTATTTATGTTTAAATGGTCTTTATACCATTCAATTGTATTTTTTAATCCCGTCGTTAAATTATATTTAGGTGTCCAATCGGTCTTTTTTCTAAGCAACTCATTATTAGCACAAATAAACATGGGATCATTGGGACGGTAAGGTAAAGCACCCAGATGAATTAAATCAGGTTTACCTAATAAATTACCAAGTTCAAGTGCTATTTGTCCAACGGTTACAGGTTGACCAGAACCAACATTAACTACACCTGAAACGTTGCTCTTCGCAACTGCCCAAATTGCTGATGCTATATCCTCAACATGAAGGAAATCCAGAACTTGTTCACCTTTAGTTGTTTTTACCACTTCATCCCGCAGCAGTGAACAAATAACCGACGGAATTAACCGTCGCTCATCCTCCATTGGACCATACTGATAAAACAAACGAACCCATGTTAACTCTACTTCGGCGCTCTGGGCTAGTTGTTGTAAAATAGTGAATAGTGCCACCTTGGTCGCTGCATATAAGGTGATGGGTTTTGTCGGACTTGATTCAGAAAAATATCCTAGATTGAAATCATACTCAAAACAAGTCCCTATACCCACAAACCGCTTACAACCTACTTCAGCTAGTTGAGAGAATAAATTGAGACTTGCCTGGAATGAATTCAAGTTTTCCCGAGAATTTAGTTGTTTTCCTGACCCAACATACCAAGCTAAGTGAATACACAATTCGGGCTTGATTTTCTGTAAATAAGCATTCACTGTTTCAAATGCTACTAAGTCAGATTGCCATAAATGTAGTGATGGGAGAATATCTTGAATTCGCCATTGTTCGCCGTTTTCTCGCACAAGTGCGTGTACCTCACACCCTTCGGCTATTAGAAGCCTTGCTACATGGGAACCAACAAAACCACTGGCACCGGTAATCAATACTTTCATATTTTGGGTCTTCTCGACTTTCTGTAATAATCAGGGCGCACCATTCCTAGAAGTCTTGCCTAGCAAGACTTTGAAGATTATACTTCTGTAAAATTATCCCTATTCTTCTTCCTTCCACACAGAAACGAGAAGAGCCGCCATATTTTCCTTAACCTGAAATTTTGTCCCAAAAGTTGGGGAATTTTATTGGCCATGACAAAATTCTCGGATAGTCGTTGCTACATAGGTTAACATCTCCTCGGTTAATCCGGGATAAATGCCCAGCCAAAAAACACTACTCATGATTTTATCGGCATTGCTTAAATCCCCAACGACTCGATAATTTAACCCCTTATAAAGAGGCTGTCGCAATAAATTTCCTCCAAATAATAGCCTTGTGCCGATGCGTTTTTCCTCCAAATGCTTAACCAAATCATTGCGGCTAAAAGGCGCATTTTCCTTAACAAAAATCGGAAACCCGAACCAACTCGGTTCAGAATCCGGGCTGGCTTCAGGCAGAATTAAAACATCTTGAAGCTCCTGTAACTTTTGATGCAAAAAGTCGAAATTTTCCCGACGCTTTTTGATAAATCCGGGCAATTTATCCAGTTGCGCTACCCCGACGGCGGCTTGCATATCGGTCATCTTTAGGTTATAACCCACATGAGAATAGGTGTACTTATGGTCATAGCCAAAGGGCAAATCTCCTAACTGCCAACCGAAGCGCTTATTACAGGTATTATCTACCCCCGGAGGACACCAACAATCTCTGCCCCAGTCACGGAATGACTCGACAATCTTTTTCAAGCGGGTATCGCTGGTTAAAACGGCTCCCCCTTCTCCCATGGTCATGTGATGAGCAGGATAAAAGCTAACCGTCGCTAAATGCCCAAAGGTGCCGGTTTTTTGCCCTTTATAAAGACTTCCCACCGCGTCACAGTTATCCTCAACTACCCAGAGGTCATGTTTTTCGGCAAAAGCCATCACCGCTTCTAAATTAAAGGGATTTCCCAGGGTATGAGCAATCATAATCGCTTTAGTCTTCTCTGACAAGGCCGATTCCAGTTGCTCGATGTCGAGGTCATAACCGGGTAGTTTAACGTCTAAAAAGACGGGAATTAGCTGATTTTGAAAGATGGGGTTAACTGTAGTCGGGAAACCGGCGGCGACGGTAATGACTTCATCCCCCGGTTTAAGTTGTTTTTCCCCCAGTTTAGGGGAAGTTAAGGCACTTAAAGCCACTAAATTGGCCGAAGAGCCAGAATTGACCAATAAACAATGTTTTACCCCCATCCACTGGGCAAAACGTTCCTCAAATTCCGCCGCATATCTGCCCGTCGTTAACCAGAAATCTAGGGAAGAATCCACTAATTTGACTAATTCTTGCTCATCAAATACTTTACCCGATGCCGGAATATAGGTCTGCCCCGCCACAAAAGCCCGGGGTTGAAATTTGTGTTTGTAGTATTCTTGTACGGCTTGAAAGACTTGCTCTCGCAGTTCTGTTTCAGTATTGGTATTGGGGGGAGAAATAGATTGAGTCATGGTTAATTTCCTTTCAGGGGAGAAATTTGAACTTAATTATCACTTAATTTGCACTATTATCAGCCTTGAATTCGCTAATCGATCAAACAACTTTGATAATATTCGATTTGTTGGCGGGTAAGGTCTTGGAATTGTGCTTTATCTTCAGAGTCCATTTGAGCCGCTTGATAGTACCATGTCACGGTTTCCTTGAGGGTTTGCCGAAAATCCCAGACTGGTTGCCATTTTAGGGTATGAAAAGCCTTATCTGTGACTAGATTAAGCAATTTAGCCTCATGAACAGCATTCGGATCACTTTGATCGAGCCAAGTCCCTGGCCAAAGTTGTAGGATAGACTCAACTAACTCTTTAACCGGACGATTAGAAGTCAGAGACGGACCGAAATTAAACGCTCCATATAACCCCCGGCTGTCTTGCTGCCAATTAGCCGTCATCAACTGCTCATAAACCAACTCAGCTAACCGTAAATAGCCCCCTAAAGGCTCTAAAACGTGCTGCCAAGGGCGAGTCGCTAGAGGGTTCCGCACCGGAATCGCTTCGGACTTCATCAAGGCCCGCATGGCATCGGGTACAATCCGGTCTAGGGACCAATCTCCGCCACCGATGACATTTCCGGCCCTGGCGCTGGCAATGCCGATGGGGGTTTGAGGGGTTTTAAAGAAGGAACTGCGCCAAGATGCGATCGCCAATTCCGCCCCAGCTTTGCTAGAACTATAGGGATCGTAACCCCCTAAAGGGTCATTTTCCCGATAACCATAGACCCATTCCCGATTCTCATAGCACTTATCGCTAGTAATAAACACGGCGGCACAGGGATGAGTCAGGCTTTTGAGGGCCTCTAAAACGTGAATAGTCCCCATAACATTTGTGTTCCAC
>NZ_JASJFG010000569.1:0-3925 GCF_030065375.1 Microcystis sp. M49636_WE2
CCTGATACTAAAAGAGTTGGTACCTTAATCTCAGCAAATTTACCAGGCATAATTTCCACTGCTTTTTTACTCACAGATGTATAAATTGTGCCTAGGGCTGCCTCATAATCTGCCGCTAAAAAATCTTCTAAAAAAGCAATTTTTTCTGATTTTGGGATCGATCGATGCAAAAATCTCGCCATAAATAATCGATCGGCAAAAGGTACTTTTAAAAATCAATCATAACGAAACCGTACCACATACTTACCGAATTGATGGAAGGCAGCAAAAGCCGCCTTGTCCCTGTGGAGAAACCCGGTTTCTTTGTCTATGGAGCGATCGCAATTAGCCCTAAACCAATCTAACAGGTAGGTTGACTGGCGCGATTAGTTGAAGTTTAGACATAATTGTGTTAATTATGTTTTTTTAATGCAGATGAATAGCTTGGCAATAAGGCTATCATCAATTATAATTAAAATCAATAAAAACAAATCAGCGATATTTGAGAATAATTGTAATTATGAAATTTGTGTTAAGTTCTCAAAATGTTTATGACTATTTAATCGACCAAAAAATCTGTGATCGCTGCCTAGAAAATCCGGGAGTAGAGCAGATTCAGGCTAAAAATTTTAACTTATTAGTGACTTTACCAGAGGGTCGAAAGTTACTGGTTAAACAAGAACAATTTATTAATTTAGAAAAGGAAACGGTGGGCGAGTTTTTTGGGGAATGGCGAATCCCCAAATTTCTAGAGAACTTTCCTGAAATTGACTATTGGCGTAGTTTTCTGCCAGAATTACTGCTCCACGATGCTGATAACTCAATTTTAGTTTCTACTTATCTGGATAATTATCAGGATTTGGCAGAGTTTTATTCTAAAGAGAATCTCTTTCCGGCTCAGGTTGCTACTCAAATCGGCAGTTGTTTGGCGACAATTCACCGTGATACCTGGAATCAGAGTATTTATCGGGAATTTTTTGTCAAAGAAGAGTTTGCTGGAAAACCGAAAGTATCTCCGCTATTATTAGAGAGTTTGGAAAGGATCGGTCCTGAAATTTTTGGTATGGCTCCGATGGATGGATTGAAATTTTTTGCACTTTATCAACGATATGATAGCTTAGGAGAAGCAGTTCATCGAGCCAGTGAAACTATTTCTCCTATTTGTCTGACTCACAATGACATCAAGCTGAATAATATTCTTCTGAATCGAAACTGGGAAGATATTAATGGAAATGCGATCCGGTTGATTGATTGGGAAAGGTCTGATTGGGGAGATCCAGCATTTGATTTGGGAATGGCAATCGCTAGTTATCTACAAATTTGGTTGGGTAGCTTGGTGATTAGTAATTCTCTCAGTATTGAAGAGTCTCTGCGACTAGCCACTACTCCCCTAGAATTGCTGCAGCCATCTATCGGTGGGTTAACTTTAGCTTATTTAGAAACTTTCCCAGAAATCTTAGAATATCGTCCTGATTTCTTAAAGCAAGTAGTCCAGTTGGCCGGTTTTTCTTTAATTATTGCAATTTTGGCAATGGTTCAGTATCAAAAAATCTTTAATAATACCGGAATTGCTATGCTTCAGGTAGCCAAGGCTTTGTTATGTCGTCCTGAATCATCAATGCCTACGATTTTTGGGGCTACTGCTACTCACTTAAATCAGATAAATTCTTCTGTTGTTGGCCAAGTTTAATATCGTTGAGTATCTTGAAAAATTATGTCATTACTTAATTCTCAATTCCATCATTTAGCCCCTGAGGTTAGAGGTCGGTTAAAGGAAGCTTTGTTAGATATTGTTGAAAATCTCGAAATTTCCGCTGATTTTTCGATTCGTCATCCTAACTATCAACCCTGGGAAATGCCTGCTGAGATGTTGTCTCGGATTCAGGCTTTACCGAAGGAAATACAGGATAAATATATGAGTTTACAGTTGAGGAGTTTTCTTTATGGTATTTATTATAATGGGTCGATGCAAGCATCGCAAGCATTAGGTTCTGAGAATAAGGGTCAGCAATTAGATTTGGAGAATAATAGTTTTGCTGGCGTAGCTATGGACTTTTATTTACAGTTGGAAGAAGCGAACAAGGGGGAGGGATATTTTGATTCGGGTTGGTCAATTTTGAGAGAGGAAACCGATGGCAGTTTGGCTGTGACTAAGGGCGGTTTGCGACTGCATATCCAACGGGAAAAGCATCTTCAAGAGTCTGAGCAAGCGGCGGCAGTGGGTGCTGTTGTGTCAATTTTGATGCCTAAGAATTTTGTACAAAATGGCTTTTATATGGCGGTGGGTAATGCCGGTTTACAGAGAGAGGAAGCTATGGTGCGGCTCTATTTTAATGTTACTCCTGAAGGCGCGGTGGCTGTGATGACTGGGTTGACTGAAAGGTTAAATCAGAGGGGGATTCCTTTTAGTTTTAAGGCTTTATATAATCCAGTTGATTATCAACGATATGATGCTGGGGTGCTTTATTTTGGCAAAACAGATTATGAGTTGGTCAGGCAGGTGGTGGCTCATGTTTATCAAGAAAATCAGTCTGTTTTTAAGCCAGAAATACCTTTGTTTACTCTGGAGTTAGCACCGGGTTTGGGGTTGGCGGAAGAACCAGACAAAAAGTTTGGCAGTGAGGAGAGTTTTGGGATGAATCGCTGTCAGATTATAGCCAATGGGTTGTTGATGGCTTGGCAACAGGAGGACAATTCTGCGGCGGGTCGGATTACTGCTATTTCTGAGCAGTTTTCTGGGTTGGGGATTGATTGGCAGCGTCCTTATTTGAATGCTGATTCTGAGGATGTTTATCAGGGATTAGAGTTGGCAGGCTGATATTAGTCGCCTATCTGGGAATCAAAGAGTGATTGGCCCGTCGGTAGATTTTAGCCTCATTAGGTCATGGGGCTATTTTTTTGCTCTGCCACCACCCGAACCCTGGGCAGAGAGATATAAAAAAGACATAATTGGGTTATTTATGTCTTGAAAAACCAACCTCGTTGATACGAGATTCTGGGCGTTTGCGGTCATAATCTAGATGAAGTTACGGTGTTTAGTCGGTAAAATTGAGACATAATTGTGTCATTTATATTAATTTTAAAGTTGCTTAACCTATTGTCATTGTTGGAGAGTTAGGCAATAATAACAGTCATAGGGAAAGGAAAAACATAAATCTGATTACCTCAAAGTAGAACTTATTCCAAGAGGAAACAAAATGGCTAATATTACTATTTCTGAGTTACGCCCTGCTGGTGCAGACTTGTTCTCCGATTCTGAGAGTTACCTTACTGACTTGACCGGGTCGGAAACGCTTGGTACATTAGGTGGCGGTGGTTCTATCAGTATTTGTTGGGAAAACAGAAGAACCAGAATTCGCTCTGTCAGTATTTGCTGGAATTAGAAAAACTCCAGGTTCTTGTTAAGAAACTAGCCCAGTTTTTACTAAAATCTCTCTATCATCCAGTTAGGTTGACCTGACTGGATGATATTCGTGTTAGTGCTATTCATCTCAAACTGGTGACACCTGAGACTGACTCAATTTGATTGATAACCCACTCGCCAAACAACTCTGACCAAATTTGATAGCGTAACTGATCATTTAACTCTGGCTGTATAATTTCCTCCACTAAAATCAAGCTTATCCCTTTAGCTTTCACAATAGGTTTAAGCAACTGAGGAGGTTTCGTAGCAAACACAGCAGCAGATATTTCTGGTTTTAAATCCTGGCGACGCTGTACCCCCAAATATCCATCCTGACGGCGTAACTCTTTATCCTGAATATACTTGTCAGTCACATCATAGAAACTCATTTCCCCTAGCAAACCCTAATTAATTTCTAAAAAATCTTGCAATTTTTGTAGATAAGTAGGGGCATCTTCTAACATGGGAAAGTGAGCAGTATTAGCCATCTCCACATACTGGATATTATTATTCAAATCCGCCGCCATTTTGCCCATTTTGGCA
>NZ_JASJFG010000173.1:0-2386 GCF_030065375.1 Microcystis sp. M49636_WE2
AATTAGTTAAAATTCTCTAGAATCAAGCTGTTGCGGGGATCAATCGACGAAAACTCATAGCTAGTATCTCAAAGGAGCCATTTGGTCAATGGACTATTTAGATGAAGTGATAGACAAGTTGAGAGAATGGGCGCGCAAACTGATTGAGAGTGTTTTTGGTCCGGAACCCGAACCCGAACCCGAACTGATCCCGATCCCCGTGCGCGATCACAGTCGATAAAGCCACCGGTAAAACAGAATACTGCGATAATATCAGTGCAAACTTACTATGAGTCTGCACTTGATTTTTGACTGAAGCCAAGTCTAGCTTAATTTGGTGACGATTTGATTATTTAGTAACAATTCTTGACTGAGTAAATCTTCCACATTAATCCGCAGAAAACACTGATCATCAATCCAGAACTGCACTTTAATGCGATCTTTACCCCGAAAACCTAAAGGATCGAGTTTAGCGATTGATCGGGCCCCCTCGCGATCATTTAAGGGTTGGACGCTAGTTTCTCCATTACCGAGGGAACGAGTAATTAATTTATCACCATCAAAATAGACCTCCATTGCCCCCCTTTCTGTGCCTAATTCGCCGATAATTAACTCAATGCTGGGTTGATTGTCCACGGAAGCACCTAGGACTAATTCCACGGGTTTTTCCATAGGATAGGGTTGTCCGGAGTTAATAATCGGATGCCAAGCGTGGGCATTTTTGCGACGATTCCAGTAACGAATCCCGTAGCTATGATAAAGAAAATCTTTGACTTGATAACCTTGGGCTAATTGTAACGCTCCCAAAGCGATCGCTTCAAAGGGTCGATCCTCTTTAATTTTACTACTATCAAAATACTGTCGCACCCAATCTTTTACCGCCGGAATTTGTACGGTTCCCCCGACTAATAACACCGCATCGATATCGCTAACTTCAATTCCATTGCGTCTTCCCTGTTGCAAAACTCCCGTCATTAAATCATCTAATTGATTAAAAAAGTTTTGTTGTTGGAGAATATCGGTCAATTGTTCTCGATCTAAGCTTAACTCGTAACTCTCGAAATTTTCCTCATCAAAATATACTTCCTCGGCGGTTAATTGGGAAGAAAGTTTAATCTTTAATCTTTCTGCTAGACGAGTAGTCAAGGAAGTTTTCGCTAAAGATTGCTTTTGGGCAAAATAATCGACAATCCAATCGTCTATATCTGACCCCCCTAAATTTGTCCCCGCCTTGGCTAAAACTCTCGCTAGTTTAGTTTTTTGGGCGGAATTATTGCCTAAAAGTTTTTCTCCCCATTTGAGAATAAAACCTTGATTTTTTTGAGGATTATCTAAATCTAATTGTACCAAAGAAAGATCGAGGGTGCCACCGCCAAAATCTACCACTAAAATCACTTGATCCCCAGTGGTTCCATAGCCCAAAGCGGCGGCCGTGGGTTCATCAATTAGTCTAATTTGTTCGATTTCCCAACCCTGACAAACATTGCTTAACCAATTGCGGTAACTTTCAAAACTATCGACGGGAACGGTTAAAACTAGCGATTGGGGGGTTTCCGGGGTGGTGTTTTTTAAGTGGTCGATGATGCTATCGAGAAACCATTGGCCAACCCCCTCGAAACTGAGGACAGTTTCCTCTAATTCCGGTAAAAATCCTTGAATTTTTGCGCCGATACCTCGTTTAAAGCGACGAAAAAAACGCGGATCTCGATCGATATCTAAACCCCGATCGCGCACTGCTTGACCGGCAATTACTTGCAGGGGATTGGCTGATTTAATATAGAGTAAACTGGGAATTAGGGGGGGATTGTCGGCTATTTGTTGGGATAACTCCGATAATTTCACGGTTTCGGCCCTATTTGTTGCCCCATTCCAACGAGTAATGACGGTATTACTGGTTCCGAAATCAATAGCGTAGAACACGATCGATGGTTTTTAGGTAAATTTAGTTAATTATCCGCCATTGTAACCTGTTATTTACTGAACCCGCCCGATCGAGGTGGAAGTTTCCGAAAAACCTAGGCAATTTGGTCAGCGTAAGCTCAAGAAGTCTGAGCAAAAACTTGACAAATAATCTTTAATAGTATATATGAGTTGCACCTGATCAAAGGATTATGTTAGCAGTTACTACCTCACCCGAAACCCTCTCCTTAGAAATTCCTAGGGCGATCGCTCTCTCTATCACCCTTGAACAGTTTGAAGCCCTTGCGGTGGTCAACCGTGACTTAAAATTAGAACGTACAGCCCAAGGAGAATTAATCGTGAATCCCCCGACAGGTGGTGAATCAGGACAGCGAAATTTTCGTATAACAGGACAATTGTTTCGCTGGTGCGAAGAAAATGAAGCTTTAGGAGTCGGGTTTGACTCTTCCACTGGATTTATACTACCAAATGGGGCGATTCGTTCTCC
>NZ_JASJFG010000282.1:0-1325 GCF_030065375.1 Microcystis sp. M49636_WE2
TGAGGTAGTCAGTTACCTAATTTTCAGGGAAAAAGTACCTGAATTTTACCCCCGATCACTCCAATGGCTGGCACTTTTTGAGGGGAAAAAAGTCCAAAAGTCTTATCCAACAAGGTTTTTAGATTTATTCAGCAGACCCTAGTTAGAAACTATATTTTACTAGCGATAATGGATAGCTAACCAAATACAAGGGGGATTATTGCTAGTAAATTCGACGCGATGTTTTTGGTGAGGAGGAATCAGCAGATAATCCCCCGCTTGCAGATTAAATTGGCTGCCATCTTCATAACTAATCTCAGCGAATCCCTGTAATAAAATCACCCATTCAAACTCAGATTGATCGTACCATTGACCCCGGGGAGTGGTTTGACCGGTGGAAATAATTCTTTCTAGACGAATAGCTTGACTTTGAGCTAAAATTTCCAGAATTTCTCGGTCGGGAATTAGTTCAGGTAAATCAAAAATTGAAGCTGCTATCATTAGTTATTATCCCTTTCTGGATGAAAATCTTTAATTACCGTCGGTATTGCTGTTAAAATTTTCTCAACGATATGAGCAGGTGTATCTAGGTCAGAAACAACAATCCTAATATCTGCTTCTGCATAAAGTCCTCGTCTTTGTTCTAATAATAATTCCAGTTTACTTTCTAAATCAGTGGACTGAAGCAAGGGACGAGAGGTATCTTGTTTTAAACGTTTAACCAAGACTTCTAGAGGAACATCTAACCAAATCATTAAACCGTGACGAAGATAACTCCAATTCATCGGTTTTAAAACCATCCCTCCCCCGGTGGCAATCACAGTTTTAGTCAGAGAGGATAATTCGGCTAAAACTTGGGTTTCTAACTCCCGAAAAGTCGCTTCTCCCTCGTCGACAAAAATTTCCCTGATTTTCTTTCCCGCGACCCTTTCTATTAATATATCTGTATCAAAAAAACGATATTGTAAACGTCGGGAAAGCAACTCTCCCAGGGTGGATTTGCCAGATCCCATCATTCCTAGCAAAAAAACACTTAATCCCCGTAAGGAGTTAAAATCCGTTGAATTGTCCATAGTTAAAATTTAGCCGAATGTAGTCCTCGCTACTCAGGGACGATGTTTTGATAAGCATGTGGGATTGACACTCCCGTCGCTAAAAGCGAGGGATTCTTGGTTCACTGACTCAAGTTGTCTTAGCAGGTATTTCTACCAACCAAAATAGAGCTTAAATCTCCCCAAGCGTTTAGGTCTGACGACCAGCTTCCGATATGCCCTATCGTAGCTTTTTTGAGTATATTTAATGCCGCCATCTTGTCCCTATCTTCTATATACCCACACAAACAAACA
>NZ_JASJFG010001087.1:0-1822 GCF_030065375.1 Microcystis sp. M49636_WE2
CCAACCAAGTAGTCATAGATTAAGCCAAAAAATCTTGGACGATTTGGAGGATTCTTTGGGATGCTTGTCCATCTCCAAAAGGATTAATTGCATTAGCCATACGATCATAGGCGATTTTATCCCCTAATAATTCTCCCGCTTGTGCTAAAATTTGCTCTGGATTAGTACCAATTAATTTCGCTGTTCCCGCTTGTACTGCTTCCGGTCTTTCCGTGGTTTCTCGCAATACTAAAACCGGTTTTCCTAAACTAGGGGCTTCTTCTTGAATGCCCCCAGAATCAGTTAATAATAAATAACAGCGTTGAATCGCCCCCACTAACTCGGCATAATCGAGAGGTTCAGTTAAAAATACCCTGGGATGATTGCCCAAAGCGGACTGTATTGGTTCTCGGACGGTGGGATTGCGATGGAGGGGTAATAATAGGGCTGTATCGGTATATTTTTCTAACAACAAAGTGAATCCTTTGATAATATCCTGTAAGGGTTCGCCCCAATTTTCCCGGCGGTGAACCGTGGCTAATAAAACCCGATAATCTGACCAATTTAAGCCCGCAATTTGACATTCTGGCGCGGTTTTGGCTACGGTTAATAAAGCATCAATAACCGTATTGCCGGTGTGGTGAATATTTCCTGTCACCCCAGATTTTTGTAAATTTTCCACGGCTAAAGTAGTGGGAGCAAAATGTAGGGTAGTCAGTTGAGAAATTAGGCGGCGATTAGCTTCTTCGGGATAGGGATTATAGATATCATTAGTTCTTAATCCTGCTTCCACATGGGCGATAGGAATTTGTTGATAAAAAGCCGCTAAAGCAGCAGCAAAAGCAGTAGTAGTATCACCTTGCACAATAATTAAATCTGGTTTTATGCGCTCAAAAACTGTTTCTAAACCGCGTAAACTGCGGCAAGTAATATCAGTTAAGGTTTGACGGGTTTGCATAATATCCAGATTTTCATCTGCTTTTAAAGCAAATAATTCCATCACCTGCGCTACCATTTCTTTATGCTGTCCCGTCAGAATTACATGGGTTTGAAACTGTTCCGATTCTTGAAAAGCACGAATAACGGGAGCTAATTTAATCGCTTCGGGACGAGTTCCAAGAGTAATACAAATTGATTTCGACATATTATTATCAGTTATCAGTTATCAGTTATCAGTTATCAGTTATCAGATGTGAGTTTTCAGTTCACTGATTACTGTTGAATGATCCATGAAAATCTATTGAATTGTGCTGTTTTGTCATTTTTCACCGGTGGGGGTTTGTTGAACAATAACTTGGGGATAGAGTTGCATTTGCTGAGGATTTAAAGAAGGTCGAGAGATGGTCAAAACTTTTTGTTTAGCTAACTCTTGAGTCATGGTATCTAAAGTTTGAGCGATACGCAAATTATATTCTAATTGTTCCCCAGAAGAAAGCAAATTACTTAAGCCATCGATTAAACGTCTTAAATTCTCTCGAAATTGGGGATCACCGATTAACTCATCGATATCGGAGGTGATTTTTTGAGTATTTTCAAAAGTCACCCTAGCGGATTCGAGAGTTTTTTGCAGCAGGACTATTGTAGCAGGATCGTTAATAGTTTTAGTAATTTCTCGTAAATTATTCGATGTCTCCACCGCGTTATTCAAAATCGTCTCGATATTTTGCATGACTTGTTTAGTATCAATTTCATCTAAACCTGCATTCAACCTCAGGGCGGTATTATTGAGATTATTAGCGAGACTACCAATACCTAAACTAGCTTGATTAATATTATCGAGAGTATTAACAATTTGTCCCCGATTTTCGCTGAGAACAGCATTGAGATTAGCGACTAATTGGGA
>NZ_JASJFG010000014.1:0-1814 GCF_030065375.1 Microcystis sp. M49636_WE2
AGGTCAACTGTTGATTTTCAAAGACTACTGCTACTGCATCAGGGGTACGCGCTGCTTGTTCCTCAATTAATTGATGAATACACTTGTTATAGGAGTAATCAGCTTTTGTCTCATTCCAACCCTCTAATAGTTGATACTCTTCCTCTGGGTTTAATAAGGGTAGTGAAGCTAATGATTGACGGGGATTTTCTACAATTGCCGCTAACAAAGTCGTAAAATGAGTCATCATACGGACAATGGTTTCAGCATCAAATAAATCCCTGTTATAAGAGCAAAAACCGCCCAATCCTTCGGCTGCATCCCAGAGGTAAAGTTCTAGGTCAACCCTAACTGAATCAAGTCCTGATGGTATCTCCTCAATGTTTACTCCGGGTAAATCCCAGGGAGAACTAGGAGCATTCTGAAGGGCAAAAACTATCTGTGTTAAAGGATTACGATCTAAATGACGCTCAATTTGTAATTTTTCGACTAACATCTCGAAGGGTAAATCTTGATGGTCGTAAGCGTCTTGAGTAGTTTGTCTGACCTGCGCGAGAAAATCCTCAAAGGTCGGGTCTTGAGATAAATCAAATCTTAACACTAAACTATTGACAAAAAAGCCAATTAACCCTTCAATTTCGGTGCGATTACGGTTAGCAATTGGTGAACCAATTACCACATCTGTTTGTTGACTATAACGAGATAGTAACACAGCAAAACCCGCTAGTAATGTCATAAAGAGAGTGCTACCGGACTCTTGACTGAGTTTTTTCAGTTGTTGCGTTAGTTGACTATCTAGTTGCAGTCGCTCCGTCCCTCCGCGAAAGCTTTGGATTGCTGGCCGGGGACGGTCTGTGGGAAGTTGGTGTAGTAGGGGAATCCCGGTTAATTGTTGCTTCCAGTAGCTTAATTGACGGTCTAATACTTCATTAGTTAACCATTGACGCTGCCACAGGGCAAAGTCAGCATACTGTATTGATAAATCAGGTAAATCTGCTTTTGTCCCGGTGCAGAAACTTCGATAATAGACCGATAATTCGTCAACTAAAACACCTATTGACCAACCATCCGCCGCAATATGGTGAATGGCTAATAATAGTACATATTCCTCTGTCTTGACTTGCCATAATTTGACTCGTAATATTGACCCTGATTCGAGATCAAAGGGTTCGGATGCTGCTGCTAATAACAGGTTTTTTACCTGTTGCTCAGAATGACTGAGGTTTTGCAGATTGACAACTGGTAAGGTGAAGGTTACATTAGGATCGATCGCTTGTATTGGTTTGTTATCTTTGAGTTTAAATTGAGTCCGTAGGGGTTCATGGCGTTGAATAATGGCTTGGAAAGCTTTTTCTAAGGCTTTAACATTGAGATTTCCGCGCAAACGCATAGTTAAATCAATAGTATAAGCCCCACTTTCTCCTTCTAATTGATTCACAAACCAGAGACGTTCCTGGGCCCAGGATAGGGGAATATCATCCTCCCGATTAACGGGGACAATTGATGGTAGCTTTAACCCTAAACCTGTTTGCAGTTCTTTTAAAATTACCGCACTTAACTGAGCAATGGTTGGAGATTCAAACAGATAACGCAAGGGAACAACAATCTCAAAGGTTTCCTGTAATCGAGAAATAACTTGAGTTGCCAACAGAGAATGTCCACCTAATTCAAAGAAATTATCCTCAATACTGACTCGTTTTAATTTCAGTACGTCACCCCAAATCTGCGCCATTTTTTCTTCAATGGGGTTACGGGGAGCTATATATTCACCTTGGCTCTGTAAATCGGGAACAGGTAAAGCACGGCGGTCTATTTTGCCATTGGGAGTTAAGGGG
>NZ_JASJFG010000154.1:0-1455 GCF_030065375.1 Microcystis sp. M49636_WE2
AGGAACAGTATTTTCTATGAATCCCCAAGAGTCTCTATTACAATCGATCGAAAAATTAGGCTATCGGGTTACGGTGGGTGATGTGGCGGCAAAATCGGGTTTAGAGATTAACGCTGCACAACAGGGATTATTAGCTTTAGCTGCGGAAGCGGGGGGACATTTACAGGTAGCAGATACGGGGGAGATTATCTATCTTTTCCCTGAAAATTTTCGCTCAATTCTTCTGAATAAATATTGGCAATTGCAGTTAAAAGCTTTCGCCAGTAAAATCTGGAAAGTAGTTTTTTATGTTATTCGCATTTCCTTTGGCATTGTTTTAATTATTTCGATTTTAATCCTCTTGCTGGCTATTCTGGCAATCCTGATCGGCTTAATGTTTAAAGATAGTGACTCGGATAACAATTCGGGAAATAACAACATTAATATTAACTTCTTTCCCACGGACTTTTTCTGGATTTTTTATCCCGATTTTGGTAATAACTACTACGAAAAAAGAGATAGGGAAGTTAAGGCAGAAAAACCCCCTAGTAAGATGAATTTTCTCGAGTCAGTTTTTTCTTTTCTTTTTGGCGATGGCGATCCTAATTTTAATTTAGAGGAGAGACGCTGGCAAACTATCGGTAAAGTAATTCAAAATAATCGTGGCTCGATTATCGCTCCACAAATTGCCCCCTATCTCGATAGTATTAACCCCAGTCAGGAGGAGACAGAAGATTATATACTCCCAGTTTTAACTCGTTTTAATGGGTTGCCGCAAGTGTCCGATCGAGGCGATATTATCTATTATTTTCCCGATCTACAGGTGACAACCAAAGAGAGAAAAGTACAAGCATTGTCACCCTATCTAAGGGAAAAACGCTGGAAGTTTAGCGAAGCAGATAGCGGTCAAATTATCTTAGCTTTAGGTTTAGGGGTGGTTAACTTTATCCTCGCTTTAGTTTTAGGATATTTGCTCAAGAGTGATAGTGTCGATTTGAGCGGTTCTCTGGGGTCGATAGTCACAGGAATCTACGGGTTTCTCCTGAGTTATGCCGCTGCTTTTTTGGGGATTCCTCTCGGTCGTTATTTCTTTTTACAGTGGAGAAATGAGCGGGTTAATCAACGCAATCAACAGCGAGAAAAAAGAGCAGATCTATTAGCCCAAAATAATCCTGAATTAGAGCAAAAACTGGCCTACTCTCGTCAATTCGCTGACCAAAAAGTGATTACAGATGCTGATATTAGTTATTCTACCGATCAAGACTATCTCGAACAAGAGATCGAGCGATCGGATAAAATCGATCGAGAATGGCAAAAACGCTTAGAATCCCCCGATTAAGTAGCTGGTTATAATTAAATTAAAAATGGATTTTGCCTTTAATCCCCCCTTGATCCCCCCTTGATAAGGTAGGGTTGATTCATGAATCAACCCTACCCTTGATAACGGGGGTGTCTGATAATTTTTAACGCCTACCT
>NZ_JASJFG010000773.1:0-17667 GCF_030065375.1 Microcystis sp. M49636_WE2
CCAAAAGTAGTGCCATTCCATCCCCAAAGATCACCTTTCGCCTCGGCAAATTCTAGATAAATGCGATTTTTCGGTATTCCTAAATAAGCCTCAATTTCTTGACAAAAATCACTACTCATGCTTTTAGTTTGAGCGGCGGAAATAGAACCAACACTTTTAATCTCCACATAACACACCGGCTCAAAAGTGCCAGCAAAAGTCATTTTTATCCCCGATTCTAAAGCTGTCATCACATAGGATTCGGGTTTTCCCAGATGTTTAGCTAATTTAGCCGAAAGACTCTGCAAAAGTTGATTAATCGTCTCATCATCGAGGGAGGTGACAGAAGTTTGAATTTTAATTAGAGGCATAGGAAAAATCTCAGAAATATTTTTCTATAATATAACAGTGTTGATGGCAATCACAGATATTCTTTTGCTTCAGAAGGCTTCAATTATCCAATCCTTCAGAAATTATGAATTATGAATTATGAATTATGAATTGGGGATAGGCAATCTGGAAAAGTAAATAGGACTAGCTGAATAAGTACCTAAGCAAAATTAATTACACATATCTAACCCCCCTTGCCTTTTGCCTTTTGCTTTTTGCCTTTCTTCACTAGGAAATTTATTTTGCACGACTACTTATCGGTAGCAGCTTTGCTAAAAAATGGTTTTGGGACTTTATGAGCAAAACAACAAACTTTTTGCCGCAAACCCCACATACAGTACAATTATTACAGTTAAGGGTTTGAAAGGCCTAGGATGATGGCAAAGCAATCAAGGGCAATTGCGGTGACAGAACATGATAATAAATGTCCCGAATGTCTGCACTTAGAGATTTCGGGAGAACCTGTTGCGCCTGAGTCTAAGGGTGTTTTTTCGCTTTTGAAAAAGTCTGATCCAGAGGCGTTTTCCCTATCGGTGCGGATTATTTTTAATCAGCAGTGGCTTGATTTTTCTTTTGGACGGGTTAAGTTTGGTTTGCGGGGGGGAGAGTTACGCTTAAAACTGGAGAATGGCCAAATGCCTTCTGAGTTGAGAAATGAGGCGTTGAAAAAGATTTTAGCAAGGGAATTAGAGATTGAACGTCAGTTAGGAGGAGAACAGGAAAGCAAGTCTCAACTAGAAGGCTCTATAACTCCTGATTTATCGAAAGCAAACTTAAAGGGAGTTAGAGAAAAGCGTCAAAAAGAGTCCCAGGGGGATAAGTTTCAGCTTAAAATAGCGCAAATTAGTCACAAGGGAGCAAATAATCAGCCTGTGTGGGTGTTCGAGAATAGGACAGGTGAGCCTGTTTTGATTGGGGAATTAGCAGATTCCCTGGGTAAAATGTTAATTGCGGGTGTTCCCTGGAGCGTTGAAGCGACATTTACTCATGAAATGCGTCAGGTTGTGATTACGGGTTTAGAAAATTTATTTAAAGATGATATTTCTGGACACAAATTAAACGTATTTGAGTTAGCAGTAGCTAAGTTATTTTTAAAGCATAAAACCCAACCCTATCTAAGTCGTCAGGTATTACGTTATGAGTGATGCAGATTTTATTCGAGAAGTTGAAGAACTGTACCTGCGTCTTGCTAATGCAGATACAGATGATCTTGTTGAGTTAGCTAAACTTGCGGGTTTAGACCCTAAAACAGATTTAGCCGACTCTGTTTGGGTTCCCTATCCCAGCTTTGGGGAATTTCGCCAGAACACCTTAGCGGCGGCGGTGCTGACAGATTATCTAAAAGAGCATGGGATAGAGGTAGATGCTGCGGCGGCTGATAATGCTCAAGTGGTACTACCCAAGCTAGGTAAACTAGAAGCTGTGTTGATTCCTCAAGACTCTGGTGAAGAACCGTTGGATTTAAGCCAAATTAGTGTCGAAATTGACCTAAATCCGGCAACTCTAGCCTATATTTTAATCGAGTTAGGGGAAGGGGGAGCTTGGTTAACTGGGGTTCTGTTGAGTTCGGACCTGCGTCAGGATTTCCCAGAAGGCGGTGCGGTGTCCTTGGCGATGAGGAAACCTATATCGGCGCTGTGGGAGGCTTACCGTCGGTGGGAAAACTGTCAGCAAATCATGGCGCAGTATATCGATAAACAAGGCTGGTCGGCGGAACAGCGAGCGGAGGTAATCACAGTGTTAAACTGGGTCTGGGACTATCGGCAGGACTATGAGCGTCCGACGCTATTAAAGGAGTTTTTAGAAGAGAAGGCCAGCGAGAATAATGAGAATTTTAAACCCTTAGTCTCGCGTCCGGAAGGGGTAAGGGAAGCAACGCCTGAGCCGTCTTCAGTGGGTGCGGTGGACTGGCTAGAGGTGGCGATGGATTTGCTTGATGAATTGGGAAAATGTATTTAAAAAATAATCATGAAAAGCATTAAAATAATTGTCGAAAAGCTATAAAAGCTTTTAAAATTCTTCAATGGTCAATCCAGCATCGTTAACAATTCCAGCCATAGTATAAGCATTAACCGGATTGGCTCTAGGAATGACAATAATACGCTTCCCATTCGCCATCGTAATATGTTTACCTTGTCTAATGACTTGAAAACCTGCTTTTTCTAAGGCCTGAATTGCTCTTAAATGATTTATTCCTGGAAGTTTTGGCATAATTATCCAACTTCTACATAAAGAGATTCGTCATCTTTATTTAGTTCTTCGACTGTCTCTAAGTAGAGTTGAATGGCATCCTTGATATTTTCTAAAGCTTCCTCTTTAGTTTCCCCTTGTGACCAGCACCCCGGTAAACTTGGACACCATATCGCATATCCTTCCTCGCTCTCTTGTAACCTTACTTTATAGCGCATACTTACCTTTTAATTTTGACTATTATCATTTGTAATTATATCCCACTTTTCGCCATCTGGGAAACCTGCGCCCAAATGTAACATATAGTCATTTCAAATAAGGTTGTAGGGGCGAAGCATTCGGGCAATAACCTATCGCTGAAACCGTAGATTTCTTATCCGAATGCTTCGCCCCTGCGGGAGTGCTTACTGACAATAATAGTGAGATAGGTGAGTCTTGTCTCATTCTTAGTTGAAATAACTATATCTTGGGAACTGTAATAGGCGAATAAAATACTGCTATCTGTAATAATTTTGGGGGGATAATTTGTCATGAATGATCTTGCTGATGGTGGTTTTGGATATATTCTGCCACTACTTTTTTGCGGTTTTCTCGCAATGACAAATCAGGTGGAGCATTTTCTAAAAGATGCTGAGGATGACCTCCCCGGCGTTGTAATAAAGTTTTACGCGGTTTTAAGCTTTGCCAATGTTCGTAAATGAGTTTTTTCAGAAGTTCTTCTGAGCTAATATTCTCTTCGGAAATGATGTCTGCTAGATAGTTCTCGGTTTCTCGATCTAGATTAATGGATAACATTGTTACTTCATGGGATAAATCAACATCTTTGATTATAGCTTAAAATCCATGATCGCACTCACCCCCCATCCCCAATTGAGTTTGCTAGAGAAAAATTCAGGGTACGGGCGAAGCATTCGGATAGGAAATCTAGGGTTTCAGTAATAGGTTATTGTCCGAATGCTTCGCCCCTACTCAATCATCTAACAATCCGTCGTAACGCACCACACCTATCATTAATTTAACTTCGTTATAACATATAATTAATTGTCAAGAGTTCTTATCTGATTAGGTAGGCGTTAAAAATTATCAGATGCCCCCCTTATCAAGGGGGGACTAAGGGGGGATCAACACCCCCCTTATCAAGGGGGGACTAAGGGGGGATCAACACCCCCCTTATCAAGGGGGGACTAAGGGGGGATCAAACCCAAAATCTATCTTCAATTTAATTAGAACCACTACTACTAAAAACAATCATGAACGAAGCAAGAATAGAAGCTTACTTAGCCCTAATCCAAGCGCTCCTCCAGTGCGAAAATGGTCTGGAACCAGCGCTATTAGAGGCTAACGCGGAATTACTTGATGCAGGCTTAGTCGCTGTGATGAAGCAGTATGCAGACTTATTAGAACAGCAAGGACAAAGCAATGAAGGGAGATGGTTGCTGAATATGGCGCAACAGTTAGAGCAAATTTTAGACCCGCCAAGAGATAACCAAAACCTCTACATCAGTTTTTTACAAACCCTACTGGAAACTGTCGTAGAAAGTCACGGAAACCCCCAAGCAATTTATCCCCTGCTCGACAATAACCTCCATCTCTTAGATGAAAACTTACTTAACCTCCTCCGTGCTTGGGGAAATCAAACCAAGGAACAAGCCAGTCGAGAGGAAACTCACAGACTAGCGGCAATACTCTATTGTCTTACTTATGCTTTTCATGAATTTCCTAAAGGTAATCCACTCATTAACCTAGCCATTGCCGTCTATGGATACGAGTTTTGTGCTGCAACTAAACGCCAACCGGGATTAGAAAGGGATTTAGCCACAACCCTCAATAATCTGGGCGTAGCCTACGTCACCCAAGCCGAACTAGGGAAAGAGCCAGTGGCCAACCTAGAACGGGCGATCGCCGCCCTCACCGAAGCCACCACCATCCGCCGCCAACCCGGATTAGAAAGGGATTTAGCCCAAACCCTCAATAATCTGGGCAATGCCTACCGCACCCAAGCCCAACTAGGGAAAGAGCCGGTAGCCAACCTAGAACGGGCGATCGCCGCCTATACCGAAGCCACCACCATCCGCCGCCAACCGGGATTAGAAAGGGATTTAGCCCTAACCCTCACTAATCTGGGCAATGCCTACCTCACCCAAGCCCAACTAGGGAAAGAGCCGGTAGCCAACCTAGAACGGGCGATCGCCACCTACACCGAAGCCACCACCATCCGCCGCCAACCGGGATTAGAAAGGGATTTAGCCACAACCCTCAATAATCTGGGCATAGCCTACCACACCCAAGCCCAACTAGGGAAAGAGCCGGTAGCCAACCTAGAACGTGCGATCGCCGCCTATACCGAAGCCACCACCATCCACCGCCAACCCGGATTAGAAAGGGATTTAGCCCAAACCCTCAATAATCTGGGCGTAGCCTACAGCACCCAAGCCCGACTAGGGAAAGAGCCGGTGGTCAACCTAGAACGGGCGATCGCCGCCTATACCGAGGCCGCCACCATCCGCCGCCAACCCGGATTAGAAAGGGATTTAGCCACAACCCTCAATAATCTGGGCCTAGCCTACTGGACTCAATCCCAAGTGGGGAAAGAGCCGGTAGCTAACCGAGAACGGGCGATCAATGCCTACACCGAAGCCACCACCATCTTCCGCCAACTGGGATTAGAAAGGGATTTAGCCGAAACCCTCAATAATCTGGGCATAGCCTACCTCAACCAAGCCGAACTAGGGAAAGAGCCGGTAGCCAACCTAGAACGGGCGATCGCCGCCTACACCGAAGCCACCACCATCTTCCGCCAACCGGGATTAGAAAGGGATTTAGCCACAACCCTCACTAATCTGGGCATAGCCTACCTCACCCAGGCCCGACTAGGGAAAGAGCCGGTAGCCAACCTAGAACGGGCGATCGCCGCCTATACCGAAGCCACCACCATCCGCCGCCAACCCGGATTAGAAAGGGATTTAGCCGGAACCCTCAATAATCTGGGCAATGCCTACCGCACCCAGGCCGAACTAGGGAAAGAGCCGGTAGCCAACCTAGAACGGGCGATCGCTACCTATACCGAAGCCACCACCATCCGCCGCCAACCCGGATTAGAAAGGGATTTAGCCACAACCCTCAATAATCTGGGCAATGCCTACCGCACCCAGGCCCGACTAGGGAAAGAGCCAGTGGCCAACCTAGAACGGGCGATCGCCAATTATCGAGAAGCACTTTCCTTTCTCAACCCCGCTCTCTTACCGGCTGACACCCTGAGAACTGGGCGCAACTTAGGCGATATCGGTTTCCAGCAGGGTTGGTGGGACATTGCCATCGAAGGCTACACCGTCGCCGTGGAAGCCGTTGAACAAAGCCGCGCCTGGGCAACCAGTGAAGCCCTTCGCCAAGAGATTGTCCGCGAGTCCATCGGTGTTTATGAAAACCTAATCCAAGCCGCCGTTAACCAAGGCGACCTCTCCCTGGCGCTGCGAACCGTCGAACGTTCCCGCTCCAAACGCCTCGCCGACCTCATCGCTGTGGGCGACCTCTACGCCGATGGGCGCGTTCCCCCAGAGATCCAAGCCTGGTATCAGCAGGTTAAGGATAGCCGTCAGATCCAATCCCAACTCCGTCAAAAACCCCTCGACCAGCCCGGATTCACCCAGAAACCCCAACCCTACCCCATCGGTAACACCCGCGCCAGCTTTGCCACGGAACAACTCTACGCCGCCGAAGCCGCTGAACGTCAAGCCTGGGATGCTCTCTACCGCTTTGATGCCATCACCGCCCAACTTCAGCAACCCCAACCCCAACCCCGACTCGATCAGCTAACGGCGCTGCTTCCATCCCCCCAGACTGCCCTCCTCAGCTTCTACACCACCGCCACCCATACCCACATCTTTGTCCTGCGTCGCCCCTCCCGGGATGGCGGGGAAGGGGTCAACTGCCACACTATTCCCAATCCCCCGGAGTCCGCCAACGACTTGCAAAACTGGCTGGTCGTCAACTGGGTTAACCCCTACATTGCGATTAATCAAGCAGAGACCGCCCAATCCCGCCAGCAGCGTCGGGATGAGTGGCACCAAGCTATGGCCACTCGTCTGCAAGAACTGGCAACCCGACTGCAATTCGACACCCTCATCCAACAGCACCTCCAGGGCATCACTGAGTTAATCCTGATTCCCCACCTGTTCCTGCACCAAATTCCCTTCGACCTTCTACCCACCGCCCAAGGCCAACTACTGGGCGATCGCTTTCGCCTTCAGTTTGTCCCTAGTACGAAAATTCTCGGACTGTGCCAAGAGCGATCGCAACCGACTCCCGACACCCTGGGGATTGTGGAAAACACCACAGAGGATTTGCCCTATACTCCCCTAGAGTGTGAGTGGGTCGCCCAAACCTGGAATGTGCCTCGCCAACGGCGGCTACAGGGGCGCACAGTCACCCCCGACTCTTATCTGCAATTGCTGAAACAAGTGCAGGCTTTGCTCTCCAGCCACCACGCCACCAGCCGCCCCGATGATCCCCTCAACTCCCACCTCGTCCTAGCCGAAGAGCAAAAAGTCACCCTCCGGGATTTACTTAGTCCCCTGTGGCGTTTTCCCGAATTGTTGGAAGTGTTTCTCTCCTGTTGTGAAACCGGTCTCAGTTTTGCCACTTCCCGAGATGAAGAGGGAAACCTGCGACGGGAATTACTGGACGAACCCCTCAGCTTAGGTACAGGCTTTCTGCTGGGGGGCGCTCGTGCTGTGATTAGTAGTCATTGGGCGGTGACTGATCTAGCGACGGCGCTGTTTTCCCGGGAGTACCATCGCGCACGGCGGGCCGGAGAGGAACGTTTAACGGCTCTACATCAGGCTCGTCAAGCGCTGCGGGAGACTTGCCAAAAAGACTGGCGGGACCGTTTGACAGCCGATTATCAGCAGGCTTATCAGACTTGGCGACAAATGCGCCAAACTAAGGATCCGAACGCCGATACTGCTCAAGCCAATTATCAGAAAATCGGCGAATTGATCAAGTGGCTCGACGAATTTGCTCCCGACGCAGTGCCTTTTCAGGATTATCGTTACTGGGGGGCGTTCTATTGTCTGGGACTTCCTTAAATTATGAATTATTTCCTTGTTGCAAGTAAAATGTAGTAAAATGTAGGGTGCGTTAGACGGCGACAATCTTTGCTTAAACTTGAATCTAACAATCCGTCGTAACGCACCACACCTATCATTAATTTATTTGGTGCGTTGCTAGAGAAAAATTTGGGGTACGGGCGAAGCATTCGGATAGGAAATCTACGGTTTCAGTGATAGGTTATGCCCAAATGCTTCGCCCCTACAGGACTCTCAAAACCTTGCACCTGTTTCGCAAAAAAATATCCTAAAACTCTTATCTAGTCTATATTTCACATTTATTCAGTAAACCCTAATTAAATAAATGTCCCAGCCAGGGGAAAAACTATGACAACTCTCGACATTTTACCAGAAGTTACCTGTCCCCCCACCGATTTATGGAGTGATGAACCACCCTTGGAAAGTGATTTACATCTGCAACAGATCATAATTCTCCTCAATTGTCTAGAATTATTATGGCAAGAGAAAAACGATTACTACGCTTCCGGTAATCTGACTATCTACTATAACGAAGAACAACTGAAAAAGCGCGATTTCTGCGGTCCTGATTTTTTTGTGGTTTTAGATACAGAAAAACGTCCCCGCAAAAGTTGGGTGGTTTGGGGAGAACAGGGTAAATATCCCAATGTGATCGTGGAGATTATTTCCGATTCTACGGCCAATATTGACCGCACTAAAAAGAAAATTCTCTACCAAAATACTTTTCGCACTCCTAATTATTTTTGGTTCGATCCTAATACCTTAGAATTCCAAGGATTTACGATACTTGAGGGACAATATCAAGCTATTTCTCCCAATGACCGGGGTTATCTATGGAGTGAACAGTTAGGATTATATTTAGGCATATTTGACCGTAAACTGCGTTATTTTACCGCCGATGGTCAATTGGTTCCCACTCCCCAAGAAGCTGAATTACAGCAAAGACAAGCAAAGGAACAGATTCTTTTAGAAAAGGAACAGATTCTTTTAGAAAAGGAACAGGAACGACAGGCAAAAGAACAGGCTCTTTTAGAAAAAGAACAGGCTCTTTTAGAAAAAGAACAAGAACGACAAGCCAAGGAAAGATTAGCGGCAAAATTACGAGAATTAGGCATCAACCCCCAGACAATTTAGCCGGTCAAAATCTTCACATAGCGATCGATAACCCCTTGAGTTACAATTATCTTGATTTGACTGGACAGACCCGAATGCAACTCACTCCCGAACAATACAAAGAAAAAATGCAGCGCCGCAAGGTCATCCAAGAGGAACGTTTGGCCGAAAAAATCGCTGAAAAAGGTTTAATTATCGTTAATACCGGCGATGGTAAGGGAAAAACCACGGCAGCCCTCGGTATGGTTTTACGTTCCCTCGGTCATGGTTACAAAGTGGCGGTGGTACAATTCATCAAAGGTGCTTGGGAACCTGCCGAACAAAAGATTTTTAGTGTTTGGGGGGAACAAATCGAGTTTTATGCTATGGGGGAAGGTTTTACCTGGGAAACCCAAGATAGAGAAAGAGATATAGAGAAAGCCCAAGAAGCATGGCAAAAAGCCCTAACTTTTCTCGAAAATCCCCAATATCAATTAATTTTACTCGATGAGATCAATATCGCCCTTAAATTCGGCTATCTGGATATTCAGGAAGTTATCGCTGGTTTAGCCCGAAAACCCGCTAATTCTCACGTTATTCTCACTGGTAGAGGAGCTTTACCCGAATTAATCGAGATAGCGGATTTAGTCACGGAAATGAAGTTAATTAAACATCCCTTTCGTCAACAGGGAGTGAAAGCGCAACCCGGCATCGAATTTTAATTAACTACTGCTTAAGCGTTGTACCGTCTCTCCCGACAATAATCGATGAGTTTCGGCGAGAAGATAGGGAATTTTATCAGCGTGGGGACTAGCGGCTAAACAGGCAGTTAAATCGAGTTTTTCCACCTCTTTTGCCTGTTGACCGGGGAACCAATGACCCCCATTCCCCAAGAGATTGTATCTGGCCCTCGCAAAGTCAATCATATCGTAGGCGATAACAAGATTGCGTAACCAGAGGATAGAACGAATATTAATCTGATTGGGGGTATTTTCCCAGCTAGGTAAACCCACAGACCAAGTTTTTACCCAATTATCGCCTAAACAGTTGATCATCTCCCCTTGCAATCTCTCGATAATTGCCGGTAAAATCTCCTCGGAGCGATCGAGTAAGGGTAAAGTTTTCAGGTGTTCATCAAAATCTCTGGCTCGCGCAGCACCGATACTAAGGGTATGGACGGCCGGATGACTGAGACAAAATAGGTCATTAAAAACCATCGGACTGAGAGGAGAACAGAGAGCCACGAGCTTAGGGGGAGGATTGTAGAGATGGCCGCCCTTATCGGAGGGACTAATGATAAAAACCCCCATATCGTGCTGTTTTGCCGCTTCTATGGCCGGCCAGTTATTCTGAAAAATATAGTACCAGTGCAGATTGAGGTAATCGTAACAATTTGTTGCAATAGTCTTGACAATTACATCAGTTGGTGCATGGGTGGAGAAACCGATAAAACGAACTTTTCCCTGTTGCTGTAATTTTTTCGCCTCTTGCCAACAACCGCCCTCGGCCATAGTATCATCGAGAATTTCCTCGGTGTTGATGCCATGGATGCCCAACAAATCCACATAATCTAACCGTAAAAATTGCAGGGATTGCTCAAATTTACGGCGAAATTCCCGCACATCTTGACTAGGAGAAACTTTCGTCTGCACGATAATCTTTTCCCTCGGTAGTTGCGGCAAAATTTTGCCCAATTGCATCTCGGAAGTGCCGTAACCCCTAGCGGTTTCGATGTGATTAATCCCCACTTCCAGAGATTTATTGATAATTGCCTCTAAATTGCCTTGATTCTCGTCGGGAATTTGCGACATTGGCACATCCTGCCACTGAAATTGATAGCGCATCCCCCCACAGGAAAACACTGGCATTTGTAGATTAGTGCGACCGAAACGACGATACTGCATATATTCAGTTATCAGTGGGAATTATGAATTATGAATTATGAATTATGAATTATGAATTATGAAGTGGGGAGGTGGGGAGATGGGGTTTTAGGGTTTTGGGGTATTAGTTGAAACTTCCCTATTTCCCCATTCTCCCATTCCCTATCCCCTGTTCCCTGTTCCCTAAATTTAATCGGGTACAGTGAGAATTTCGACACCAGTTTCGGTGACGGCGATGGTGTGTTCAAATTGGGCCGAAAGTTTACCATCTTTAGTAATAGCAGTCCAACCGTCTTTTAAGACAATATGTTGCCAGGTTCCCTCATTAATCATTGGTTCAATGGTGAATACCATACCGGGGCGAATTTTTTTGCCCTTGCCGCGAGTGCCGTAGTGGGGAACCTGCGGACCGGTGTGAAAAACATTACTGATACCATGACCGACAAAATCTCTAACCACCGAGAATCCTTGGCCTTCCGCATATTCTTGGATAGCTGCGCCGATATCGCCGATTTTACCCCCCGGCTGCACTGCATCTATGCCTCTTTGCAGACATTCTCTGGTAACTTCCACTAACTTTTTAGCCAGGGGGGAGGGAGTACCGACAAAGAAAGTCTGGGAGGTATCGCCGTGATAACCCTCTAAAATCGGGGTGACATCGATGTTAATAATATCGCCATCTTTGAGGATTTGATCGGCGCTGGGGATGCCGTGACAGATAACCTCGTTAATGCTAGTACAGATGGACTTAGGAAAGCCGTGGTATCCTAGGGGCGCACTTTTGGCTCCATGGGCGCGAGTCCAACGTTCTGCTTCATCATTGATTTCTAGGGTACTTACCCCCGGTTTAACCATATCTGCCAGATGATCTAACAGTTTAGCCGCTAATCGTCCGGCTCGTCGCATTTTGTCAATTTCCCGCGGGGAGAGTAAGGTGATGGTATCGTTGCCCATGAATTATCCGACTGTTGAGAAAGATTCTTGTTACATTTCTTATCCTAGCAAAATCGGGCAGTCTTAGGGTTTAGGGTGTAGGGTGTAGGGTGTGGGGTGTGGGGGAATTATGAATTATGAATTATGAATTATGAATTGGGGAGCAGGGAGTGGGGTGTGGGGAGAATAAATAAAAATAATCTCCTGTCTCCTGACTACTGATAACTGATAACTGATAACTGATAACTGATAACTGATAACTGATAACTGACAAGACAAATTAACCGAATCTACCGGCTACATAATCGCGAGTTTGTTGATTAACTGCATCGGTGAAAATTTTCTGGGTGGTGTCAAATTCTACCAAACGACCGACGCGGGTTTCATCGGCATTAAAAAAGGCCGTGCGATCGGATACCCTAGAGGCCTGTTGCATATTATGGGTGACAATCACGATCGTGTATTGTTGCTTCAATTCATGGATTAATTCCTCGACTTTGAGGGTAGAAAGGGGGTCTAAGGCCGAACAAGGTTCATCCATTAATAATACTTTTGGTTTTACCGCCAAAGCGCGAGCAATACACAATCTTTGTTGTTGTCCTCCCGATAATCCTAAAGCAGATTTATTCAACAGATCTTTAACTTCATTCCAAAGAGCAGCCCCTTTTAAAGCTGATTCCACAATTGCATCTAATTCACTGCGACTAGCGGAACGATAAATTCTAATACCGTAGGCAATATTATCGTAAATACTAGCAGGAAAAGGGTTAGGGCGCTGAAACACCATACCCACCTGTCGCCGTAAGGTATGAAGGTTAACTTTGGGGGCGTAGATATCTTGGCCAAAAAACCTAACTTTGCCCTTAACTGTCACTTGTCCCTCTAATTCCCCGATGCGATTGAGGGCTTTTAAGAGAGTGGATTTACCACAACCGGAGGGGCCGATCATGGCGGTTACTTGCCTTTGCGGGATTTCTAAAGAAACACCTTCCAGGGCTTTTTTACTACCATAGAAAAAGCTAATATTTTCGACTTCGATCGCCGAATTAGCTAGAGAAGTAGGACTGTTCATGAGAGAGGAATCGATCATAAGAAAAATGCTTAATTTGAGCGTTTACGAGTGACAAAACGGGAGAGAAGGCTAGTAATTAAAACTAAGATAATTAGGACTAAAGAAGCTGTCCAAGCCAGGGAATTTTGTTCAGGAAAGGGGGAACTAGCATAGTTATAAATCAACACCGTTAAAGCCGGTGTGGGCGACCAAAGACTTTCTTGCCAAAATTGACTAAATAAAGCCGTAAACATTAAAGGGGCGGTTTCTCCAGCGGCCCGGGCCACCGCTAATAATATCCCGGTCATAATCGGTGCGATCGCTGCTGGTAGGACAATGCGAAATACCGTATCGAAACGGGAACCCCCCAAAGCGGAGGAACCGAGACGGTAGGACATAGGTATTAGTTTTAGTGCCTCTTCCGTGGTTAAAGCGATGATGGGCAACATAATCACCCCCAAAGCAAAGGCCCCCGCTACGGCGGAAAATTGTTTGGTAGTTAACACCAAAACCCCGAAGGAAAACACCCCGACAATAACGGAAGGGGTACTACTCAACACCACGATCGCAAAGCGCAGAATACCGCCAATTTTGGAACCCCGAGCGAATTCCGAGAGAAAAACCCCGGTGAGAATCCCCAGAGGTATGCTGCCGAGGGATGCTAAACCGACCATGGTTAAAGTACCCACGATCGCATTAGCGAAACCGTTGGGAACACTGGGATCGGAGCCAACTGGGGCGGGTAAAGAGGTGAAAACTTGCCAATTGAATCCGGGTAAACCTTCTTTGACAATTTGAAAGAGGATAGCGAATAAAGGTAGAATGGCGATGGCACTAAGAGCGATCGCTAAACCCGTGAGACCGTTGGTAAAAAAATGTCGCCAGGGTGACAGGGGTTGCTGTAAATCTTCTTCGGGAAAAGCTCCTTGGCTCATAAAATTAACGATTGCGGTTGATAAATTGTACTAATAAAGCCGCTACACTATTGACAGCTAAGGTAATAACAAATAGAATTAAAGCTAGATACATCAAGGCTCCGATGTGGATTTTTTCAAAAGCTTCTGGGAAGGTATTGGCTAGTACAGCAGGAATAGTATAACCGGGGGCCAAGAGGGAGGGACTAATAATCGAGGAGTTACCGATTACCATGGCTACCGCCATAGTTTCCCCTAAAGCGCGACCTAAACCGAGGATAATCGCCCCGATAATGCCAGAACTGGCCGCCGGCAACAACACGCGCCAGATGGTTTCCCAACGAGTGGCACCTAGGGCCATGGAGGCGCTGCGTAATTCGGGGGGGACGGTAAGCAACACATCGCGACTGATAGCGGAAATAGTCGGCACGATCATGATGGCCAGGATCACACCGGCGATCAGCATACTTGGTCCCAAAGGTTGGGTATTAAACAAAGGGAACCAAGCAAAATTTTGAAATAACCATTCTTGTAGGGGTTTAAGCACGGGAATTAGCACGAAAATCCCCCATAACCCGATAATTACGCTAGGAATCGAGGCAATTAATTCCACCAGAAAACCGATGGGATAACGGACACTTGCCGGCAAATAATTCTCGCTAGTGGTTAAAGCAACGGCAACACTGAGGGGAATAGCTAATACAAGAGCCAGAATCGAGGAAACGATCGAACCGAAAATAAAGGGTAAACCACCAAATTTGAGGACGTTCACATCCCAAGTGGTTCCCCAGAGAAATCCCCAACCGAATTCATTGATCGCCGGCCGCGCATCCTGAAAAACAATCCAGGCCATCCAGAGCAGAAAAATTAAACCAGAGGCGGCACAAATCCAGACTAAGACTGTAAAAATGCGATTGAATAAACCCGCAGTGCCGGGGTTTTCGTTAAGATTGGCCGCCGAGACAGCCAAGGACTCGACGGATTCAGAAAAATTGGCCATAAGATAGAGAGCGATTACCACTTATCAGTTGTTTAAAACGCAACTGTAGGGGCTGAACAATGTTCAGCCCACAGAAAAGAAATACTTGCAGTTATTAGTTATGGACTTAACCGGTAACTTTTTTCCATCTTACTGGAAAGCGGTGACAATCAAGCCTAAACTAATACAAAAGTATTTATTTAATTTTGTTAACTTCGGCTAAAACTTTTTGAGTCACCGATTGGGGAATCCGGGTAAATTCCAATTGATTGTTAATACCTTGACCAGTGGTCAGAATCCAAGTCAACAGTCTTTTAATTTCTGCCGCTTTTTTGTTATCAGCGTAGTCTTTCGGTACTAATAACCAAGTAATCCCGACGATCGGATAACCACTGCTCGGATCGTCCATATTAGCGGTAAAATCGGCGTTAAATTTGATCCCTTCCATCGCCTTGTTAGCTTGAGCGAGACTGGGTTCGACAAATTGACCAGCTTTATTCTGAACTTTAGCAGTTCTCATGGTTGCCCCTTCATTTTTGCGGGCAAAGGTATCTTGAACGTAACCGATCGAGCCTTCTGTTTGTTTAACCAGGGCCGCCACACCATCATTTTTCGGTCCTTTGAGAACGGTAAAACCCCAGTTAGGTTCTTTGCTGGTTCCCACCTTACTTTTGAAGGAAGGACTAATCGCACTCAGGTGAGAGGTAAAAATCTCGGTAGTACCGCTACCATCGGCTCTAACCACCACTTTAATGGGTTGGTTGGGAAGTTTCGGATCCACTTGTCTCCAGTTAGTGATCTCGCCACTGAAGATTTTACCGAGGTTAGCCCTGGAAATTTGCAGGTTATTTACCCCAGGCAAATTATAAACCACGGCGACGGCTCCCCCGGCGGTGGGAACTAGCAGTAAACCGTTTTTCATCTGGCCTTTTTCCGAGGAGGAAGGAGCGGCATCGGAAGCCCCAAAATCGACGGTTCCAGCGATAAATTGCCGGACACCAGCACCGCTACCGACGGAATTATAGTTAACGGTGACACCGGTGGCGTTTTTATAGTCGGCAAAATAACGCTGGTATAGGGGCGCGGGAAAGGAGGCTCCTGCACCGTTCAGGGTTTGGGCGAAAGCTTCTCCCATCGTCCCTGCTAAGGCCGCTGCCGTGGCGAAGGAGACAGCACACACACGAGTTAGGGTAGCAGTTGAGAATATCATAAATTTTCCGGTTGAAGAATCCTGCACAATTGGAGAAAGTTGAACTTTCTTCAAGATATAGTTTAAGGCACAAATATTACTTTTAAATCTAGAAATATTGGAGATTTTTTTGGGTTAAGATTCGGTAAAATTTTGGTTAAGTTTAATTTAAAAAATTCACAGCTTTTGGCAACAATTTAGATCGATTAAGACCAAAATCCATTGTATCTATTCGAGGATGAAATCTTAATTTAAACCATCTGTTGGGGAGAAATTGCCCGGACAAAGCTTTTTATCTAGGGTTTGCTGAATAAATCTAAAAATCTTGTTGGATAAGGCTTTTAGACTTTACACCCCACACCCCACACCCCACACCCTGCCCCCACGAAAAACTTTTTCAGCAGACCCTATCTAGGTGTGTCAAGGCAAACAGGGCCACCGCTGCTTTTCGCTACTGTTAAGTTTGTTATCTTTTTGGGGTGAGTTTCGTATTAAATCAATTTTTTTTGAAATGATGGAGATAAATTTTTCTGACTCCCAGAAAAGCAAGGGGATGGATAAATGCTGATAAATCTCGATAAATTGCTCAAAAAGGCTCTTATTTTTGTTAGTGCTGGTGTTTTAGTTGCTTGCGCTCCCGTTGACTCCCAATCAAACAAATCAATTATTATTGATGGGTCTAGCACCGTTTACCCGATCACCAAAGCTGTCGCCGATGAATACAAAAAACAAAAACAGCCGTCTGCGGATATAAGCGTCAAATTTTCGGGTACTACTGGCGGATTTCGGCAGTTTTGCGCTGGAAAAACTGATATTAGCAATGCTTCGCGACCGATTCGCAGCGATGAGATCGAAGCCTGTAATCGGAATAACATTAGATTTATCGAATTGCCGATCGCCTTTGACGCACTCACCATCGCAGTCAATAAAGAAAACAATTGGATTGACAGCATCACTTTAGAGGAATTAAAAAAAATCTGGGAACCTGCGGCCCAGGGTAAAATTACCAAGTGGAGTCAGGTGCGATCGGGATTGCCGGATAAACCTCTCAATCTCTTTGGTGCGGGCAAAGATTCGGGAACTTTCGATTATTTTACGGAAGCGGTGGTAGGAGAAGAAGATGTTAGCCGCAGCGATTACGTTGCCAGTGAAGATGATGACACTTTAATCCAAGGAGTTAGTCAAGATGCCAACGCCCTAGGATATTTTGGTCTAGCTTACTACGAAAAACAAGCGGCGAACTTAAAAGCCTTAGCAATAGACAGTGGTAAAGGGGCTGTTTTGCCCTCCCGGGAAACGGTGCTACAATCCACCTATCAACCCTTAGCCCGTCCTTTATTTATCTACGTTAACGCCCAAAAAGCCCAGTCTAATAAGGATTTACAGCGTTTTGTCGAGTATTATCTCAGTCAAGCTCAAAATATCGTTCAAGAGGTCGGTTATATTCCCCTGAGCGGTGAGCATTATCATTTAGCCAAGGTCACTTTCTTTAACGGGGAAGCGGGAACAGTTTTCGGGGGACACTCAAAATTCGATGTGACTTTAGCCGAATTACTGCGCCAGAAAGCCAAGTTTTAGAAACTTAAAATAGGGTGAGATTAACTCACCCTATCGACTTTTATTTTAGCTATTATTGCTGTGATCTTAACCAAAACGACCGCTAACATAATCTCTAGTGGACTCTTGAGCGGGATTTTGAAAGATAACCTCGGTGCGATCATATTCCACTAAATAACCCACTTTACCACCTTTTGGGGTCGGTTCAGCATTATAAAAAGCCGTTAAATCAGAAACCCGCGACGCTTGTTGCATATTATGAGTAACAATAACTATAGTATATTGGGTTTTCAATTCGTGAATTAATTCCTCAATTTTTAGGGTAGAAATTGGATCGAGTGCCGCACAGGGTTCATCCATTAAAACAACTTCCGGTTTAACCGCAATAGCGCGAGCAATACATAACCTTTGTTGTTGTCCCCCCGA
>NZ_JASJFG010000679.1:0-3644 GCF_030065375.1 Microcystis sp. M49636_WE2
AGACAAATTTCTGTGGTGGGAGTTTTACCTTTCTTTCAAGCCATCAAAAATAATCCTAATCCCTTAACAGTTAATATTCAAGAGGGAGATATAGCAATTAATGGTCTTTATCGGGGATTAATTGCTGGGAATGCCCTGGTAACTGGAACAATTCAGCAACCAATTATCGGAGGGAATGTGCGTCTTTCTAGGGGTAAAGTTTTTCTTCCTCGCACAGCAGAAATTAATCAAGAAACGGATAAACCGGTGAGTCGCTGGCTGCAGCCTCTCAACATTCCTCAGGCGACAAATATTACTCCGGTTTTAAATAATTTCCAAGTGTCTTTAGCGGGATTATCAATCGAACAAGAACCTTTGTATCAATTTGATTTTAGTGGTGCTTTAACCTTGAACGGTTCGCTCACTTCACTGGAGAAATTACAAACCAATGGAGTGATTAATCTCGAGCGAGGACGGGTTAGCTACATCGATACTCGTTTTCTTCTTAACCGACGCAATCAAAATGTTATTGTTTTCGATTCTAGTCGCGGGTTGGGACTTTTTAATCCCTTTGTTGATATTCAACTGCGAACAATTCTCAGCGAATTTTCTCAATCTCGCGATTTTGCTATCTCCCGTCCGGGGGGGGATTTTCCTAGTAATGAAATTCCCGATGATAGCCTCAATCGCATTCAAAGGATTGATGTCACCCTCAGCGTTGAAGGGGAATTAAACCGCTTGCTACCAAATTTAGGACGTAATATCAATGAAGTGTGCCAAATTCGTCCCGATAGTCCACCTTTTCCCCTGGAGGAAAACTATACAGATACAGAATTACAAAAAGCTGCTAATTGTCTACAAGCAGTGGCTTTTGCTAGAGGTGAAGATGAGGGATTGCTTAATACTCCTCTAGTTAAATTAACCAGCACTCCCCCCCGCAGCCAAGGGGAAATCGTTCGACTTTTGGGGGAACAATTGCTGTCGGTTTTTAATGGTTTACAGGGGAAAAATACGGAACAATTAATTCAATTTGGAGTGGTTCAGTTGGCAATTCCCCTCTTAGCCCAAGGAGTCGTGTATGATGTGGAAAATGCGGTTAGTAATGCGATCGGAGCAACGGATTTTAATATTCTTCCCAATTTGGAAACCGTCTATCGAGTTAATTCCCAGTCTTTTATCCGCTTCTCCTACGATTACAATTTGAATGAGTTTACCGTCCGCTATCAAACCCAATTTTAAGGTAAGATTGAGAGATATAGGAGAGTTCAGAAGTTAGGAGACAAGGCAAAATTAGGTTATACTTCATCTTACTTGATATTCTATGATTATTCGCGAGGCTAAAGAGACAGATTTACCAACAATTATCGATATCTATAATGCTGCTGTTCCCACTCGCAAGGCAACCGCAGATTTAAAGCCTATTTCCCTCGAAAGTCGGCGAGAATGGTTTAAAAAGCACGATCCTGAACAGTATCCCATCTGGGTAATAGCGCTCGAAGGTCGTGTGGTGGGTTGGCTGAGTTTACAGATGTTTTATGGTCGTGTCGCTTACCAAAAAACGGCAGAGGTTAGTTTATATATTGCCCCCGATTATCAAGGTCGTGGAATCGGTAAATTATTAGTAGAATATGCCCTGAATTGCTGTCCGAAATTGGGTATATCTAATCTTATCTGTATTATTTTTGCCCACAATCAGGCCAGTATTCGTCTCTTTGAAAAATTCGGCTTTCAACGATGGGGTTATTTACCTCAAATTGCCGCTCTAGACGATTTTCTGGCTGATGTAGTCATTTTAGGGAAAAAAGTCGCTTAAATAGGCAATTCTCCCCATAGCTAGACTAAATTCTAGACTTAATTGAATATCAGCATTTTCTGGTTCGCCTAGAGATGATTTCTGGGTGAGAGAAAAGAGATAGTCTTCATGGCCCTTCCTTACTCTTTATGCTAAATTAACACACAAAATGCCAAGACAACATACTTCTAATACTAAATCCTGTTTAAAAGGTTTAGGGAAGTAGCGGAGCATCGAAGTAGATAAATCGATTAGGTTAAGCTCTGTATCGAGAGCATCCCAGATATCCTATACTTAAGTAGGTAGGTATTAAAAACTTTCAGATCCCCCCGCCTATCGGCACCCCCCTTATCAAGGGGGGCAGGGGGGATCAAACCTAAAATCTATTTTTAATTTAATTATAACCAGCTACTTAAGTTTCCAACTCCTGTTCCCTCTATTTAACCATGAATAATTTTAAAATACTGCTCATCGGTTACGGTAATACTTTAAGAAATGATGACGGAGTGGGAGTGAGAATAGCCGAAATTATCGCCCAGGAGAATTTGCCTAATGTGCAAGTCATCGCTACCCATCAATTGACTCCTGAGTTAGCGGCGGATATAGCTGATGCTTCCCTAGTTATTTTTGTTGATGCAGTATTATCTAATCAAACCGGTATCTGGATAGAAAAATTAGCGGCAGTTACCGAATGGAATAATTTAGGTCATGCAGAAAGTCCCGCTTCTTTATTAGCATTAACTCAAGCAATTTATCAACAAACTCCCAGGGCCTGGGGAATATTTATTCCTGCTATTAATTGTGAATTTGGTGAAGAATTATCAACAATAACTCAAAAGGGCTTGACAAATGCGATTAAAGCTATTAGTAAAATTATTACTTCTGAGGATTTGACTGAATACCAAAAGCAGGACTTTGATAATCTTCCGGCAGATAATTTTCAGGAATAGTGCTGTGATTGCCATCCCGGAGAGCCTTGTAGTGAGGAGACATAATTTCGATACCGACTTCGTTACATTTATCCTGAATATTTTGATGTAATTCAGAATAAATATACACCATTTTGCTAGGATGATCGGTGTAGGCATTTAGCTGATAGCTGACATAAAAATCATCGAGACTGGTTTGCAAGACAAAAGGAGCAGGTTCTGAGACAATAAATTCAATTGCTAGGGCTGCTTCTTTCAGGGTTGCGTGAACCTTACGCCAAGGTAAATCATAACCGAGAGTGACTGTGGTTTGCAAAATTAAAGGCTGTTTGAATTCCCTTTGAGAGACACTAAAGTTAATCACATTGGTGTTTAACAGCGATGAATTAGGAATCGTGATAATTCTATTAGCCGGTGTGCGAATACGGGTGACTAATAATCCTTTTTCAATCACATCTCCAATAACATCACCAATAGAAATTTTATCTCCTAGTTGAAAAGAGCGGGTATAGATGAGAATAATTCCTCCCACCACATTAGCGATAGCAGAGGTAGAACCCAAGGAAAATAGCACCCCTAAAAATACCGAAACCCCCTGAAAAGCAGGAGAATTAAATCCGGGTAGATAGGGAAAAGCGATGACTATAGCTAAGGCAATTATCAGCAGTGACAGTAGATTATAGGTTGGTTTTGCCCAATCGGGATAGAAACCATTAATTACTAAATTTTCTCTTTCCAATCCAGTGAAAAATGGTTTAATTGCTCTCAACAGATAGTGAGTTATAAAAATAATTAGCAGTATGATAAAAATACTGGGTAAATATTTTGCTATCTCTTGGGAAACAACTTCTAAAGCACTAAAAAAGTATTGCAGAAAACCATCACCAAATTTTCTAGTCCAGGGAAAAAGACGAAGGACAAAAGTTAAATAAAAATAGAGAATA
>NZ_JASJFG010000490.1:0-10209 GCF_030065375.1 Microcystis sp. M49636_WE2
CCTTACAAACGGGACAATTACCGCAAATTGTCAGCCATTTTGCCGTGGATAGTTTTCTGATTAATCAAGGAAAATATCCCCATTGTGACCCCCGGGGTTTTGATCTACAACGTCTCTACAATCTCATCAGTCAAGCTTTGGGTTATGACCCCGGCACTGTTTATGGCATCGTCCCTCGTTACGGCACAAATATTATAGCCGGTGATAATATTTGGTGGCATAATCAAGTTTTTGACGCAGCCAATTTACCCACAACTTTAAATTAGACCTGATCATTTATAAATATCCACTTCTCCCAAAGCTTCTAGATAGGTGATCGCCGCTTCTAAAGGAGAATCGTAGCTATAGGAAAACTCCTCAAACCAGCGTCCTTCCTCCGATTTGGCATCTAATTTATTTAACCATTGCTTCGCCTTTCTAGTTAAAGCTTCTCGCTTACGCTGCTGTTTTAATGCCGCTGCTTTTTCTTTTTCCGCTGCCTCCTGTTGTTGCCTTTCTTGGTTTTCTAAGGCTAAAGCTTTTAAAAGCGCATCGGTAGCAGAATCGCCAGCATAATTAACCTTAAATTCGTCTGGGTAACGATCTTTTTCTTGGTGAGAAGAAGGGGACGGCATCGGTTTTTCCTGATCCCGTTTCTGGTATTCTGCCTTCATTTGTGCCAGTAAATCTTCTATTTCTCCCATAATGGTCAAGTTAGAAAGTAAAAAGTTAAAAAGATAATTGCTCTGATTGCCTCTGCCTTAATAACTAAGTAGCTGGTTATAATTAAATTGAAGATGGATCCCCCCTTAATCCCCCCTTGATAAGGGGGGTGTCTGACAGTTTTTAACACCTAACTACTTAATAATGGGTTTCCTTATTTTTCCAAACGCACTAGATACCATTGTAAATAACCCTCCTCACCCAGGTCCAACTCGCAGTAATTATCGCGCAGATAGAGAGATTTTTCCTCAAAACTAGAGAATTTTGCCAATTGTCGGGGACAAATCTCCGGTTTTGCGCTGATTAAATCTTTTAACTTATCCCGCAACTGGTCGGGAGTCTGGAATTGTTCAGGTTGATCGGCCTCAAGGACAAGAAAATAGTCCCCTTGATACATAATAGAATCGGGCATCGCTGTTTGATAGTCTCAGTAGGAAAATTTTTTGGCTATCTTTATCACTTTATCGCCTCAACGCTCGATCGACACCACCACTATGACAGACCATCTCACCAATCCCTTTCTCAGTCTCCCTTACGAAAGCGCCATGCAGGACTTGGGGGACCAATACTATGATCAAGTTGCGGCTGCGGATTTTCCCAGTCATATCCTTCGTTTTCGCAATGATGCTTTATTACCTTTGGTGGGAATTCAGCCAGAATTAACCTTAGATGAGCATTTTATCGAGGCTTTTGGTAAATTTCAATCCCTGACCCCCTTTTTGGCCCTGCGTTACCACGGTTATCAATTTGGCGAGTATAATCCTTTCTTGGGAGATGGTCGCGGTTTTCTCTACGGTCAAGTTAGGGGTATTGATGGCAAATTATACGATTTTGGTACGAAAGGATCGGGACGGACTCCCTATTCTCGTCATGCAGACGGTAGGTTAACTCTCAAGGGTGGAGTCAGAGAAGTCTTAGCCGCGGAAGCTTTACGCAGTTTAGGGGTGAATACCTCTCGCTGTCTGAGTTTGGTGGAAACGGGGGAAGCTCTCTGGCGCGGCGATGAACCTTCCCCGACGCGATCTTCGGTGATGATTCGAGTTAGTAATTCTCATATTCGTTTCGGGACTTTTGAGCGTTTATTTCATATTAAACGTAGCGATTTAATTAAAAGACTCCTCGATCATGTGATTATTTATTATTATCCTGAAATCAATCCCCAAGATAGTGATCGCTATTTAAAATTTTACGCCGCTTTAATCGAAAGAACCGCTAAATTAGCAGCCCAATGGATGGTCGCAGGTTTTTGTCATGGGGTTCTTAATACCGATAATATGTCAATTACTGGGGAAAGTTTCGATTATGGTCCCTACGCTTTTATTCCTTCCTATAACCCCCAATTTACGGCGGCTTATTTCGACTACGGTGGCCGTTATAGTTATGGTAATCAGCCTTTTATCTGTCGTTTAAATCTAGAGTTACTGCAATCTCCCCTGTCGATGGTCATCTCCTTGTTAGAGTTAGATATGGCTTTGGCTAACTATGACCAGCATTACAATTTTTATTATCAAAAAATGATGCTCAAAAAGTTAGGTTTTGAGGATATTTTTACTCCCGAATCCGCTTTACTGGTCAGCAAAACTGTGGAAGTTCTCCAAGAAACTGACCTGGGTTATCACGACTTTTTCTATCAATTAAGTGAACAATTTAATTACGGTTGGCGAGAAAATAGTTCCCTAATTCTTGAAAATACGGATTTACCAAAAGCTGATTGGCAACGTTGGCGAGAGTTATATAGTTTGGTCTTAAATCAATTACCCCTAGATTCCTTGTCTGAAATTGACGACACCTTAACGCATTATAATCCTAAAACCGCTTTACTTAGACCGCTAATCGAATCGGTTTGGGAGGCAATTACTTATAACGATGATTGGCAACCTTTCCACGAATTAGTGATAAAATTACAAAATAAGCAGTAATTAAGTAATAAGTAGTGGTGCAAAATTAATTTCTTGGTTAGAATAGGCAAGAGGTGGTTAAATATGTGTAATTAATTATCTCTAGCTACTTATTTAGGTCATTTCCTGAAATGCGTTGGACAAAAATTGACCAGACTTGGCGATCAATGTTTTCTCTCCAACCATTGAGAGTTGTCAAAATAATAGTAAAATTTTGTGACAAAGTGCAGTCATATCTAAGAATCTTTGCTAAAATTCTGGAAGGATTCTGTGATCAGTCTCCTTAAAGGAGATTGTTTGCAGTAAACTAATCTGGCTAACAGGCTAGGGATCGCAAACAATAACTATAAACCAACAAAATATGAGTCAACAAGACCAACAAGGTGATCATTCAACTCCTAAAAATATTCAAGATCAAGACCCTATAAAACGTCCAAAAGTACCTCTATGGCTTATTGGTGTAATAGCATTTACCTTTACTTGGATTTTTATTGGAATTTCGGTTATTATTGGTTGGCGAATGTATTGGAACTCTCCTATTCATCCAAGCTTTGCATTGTTTGGCGCTGTTGCATTTTCATCTGTTACAGCTTTTACGATTGTTCTAACACTTGAGATTGTAACTGGGCGCGATTTATCTTTTGAGTTTGCTAATTTAAAGTTTACTGGTACATCTGGACCAGTGACTTTATGGATACTAGCTTTTTTGGCAATAATGAGCACTTTTATATTAGGTGATTTTCAAAATCTTGCTAAATCAGAAGCAAAGCCTAATCCTCCTCTCCACCAATTGGCACCATCAAACTCATCAGATACGCCAACTCCTTGAATAATAAGTAATTTGTCAACTGTGAAAAAAATTAAAGCAATATTTGCGCTCTTAATAAGTGTTGTGACAATTGTTTTTACCCTGTTTTGCTCATTCCCAATTGTAACTAAAATTGGAATAATTTTTGTTTATCTTGTTTGTATGGCGATTATTTTAGACTATCTCTCTCGTATCTGAAAATTTATTTTTAGTTCATTAGACATCTCCATAGTATTATCTCAAGACCAAAAGTCTATCTAGTTAAGGAATCTACCCGAATAAAAATGATTTTAATTGCCTCATATTTTTTCAGTAAAATTGAATTAGCAACGATAGATATACATTCTAGCCATCGAACGATTTGGTTAGTACACAGGACAAAAGCAAGCTGTGACTAGGTTGTAATTTTTGGAGATGTCTATTCATTGAAGCTGTGCGTCTAAGTGCGATGCCGCTCTTGTAGGGTGCGAAAACGCGCGTGTAACGCACCTTTTTCAAGTGAGATCGCCAGTCTTGTAGGGTGCGTTCCCTAATGGGGGTCTTACTGCTCCACCAATAGATTTTTGGGGAACGTACCATGCCCATGGATTGAAGCTGTGAGTCTAAGTACGATGCCGCTCTGGTGGGCCTAGTTGAGGAATGTTAGGGAAGATTCCCAATGTTTGGTTAAAATAGAGGGGCAAAAGTCGCCCCAGGGTCGCTTCAATGACAGTTAGACAACCCCGCTACAGTAAAGAAGAATTCGCTCGACGTGGTAATGAGATTTATCAATCTCAGGTACGTCCCCAAGTCGAGGAAGGCAACTATGGCAAAATTGTGGCGATCGATATTGAGACAGGAGCCTTTGAATTAGCAAAGGATACGATGACTGCTTCAGACCGATTGCTAGAACGTTGCCCCGACGCTCAAATCTGGTGCGTTCGGATTGGTCATAGAGGAGTTCATCGCTTTGGTGTCGGTCGTTTGCAATAACTCTATGATGCAAGGAATTGTTGATCAAAACTGTGAGGCGACTATCCGACTGGTCGTAGGCAATTTAGATTCACAGAGGCAAATGATCGATGCTGTCATTGATACAGGATTTACAGGTTTTCTGACTCTGCCTTCCTCAGTGCTTGCCGATCTCAACTTACGCGCATATAGACGTGAAGAGGGAATCCTGGGGAATGGAAGCACTTGTATTTTCGATGTGTATCGTGGTTTAGTTATTTGGGATGGAGAGTTGCGGCGAATTGATATAAACGAATCGGATACAGAACCTTTGGTTGGTATGGGTTTACTCTACGGCTATCGGATGCAGCTTGATGTAATCGAGGGTGGTACGGTTACAATCCAGGCATTGAGCAGTTTAAGTTGATCCGTGGGTCACTGTCTAACCAGCCCTAGGGTGCGTTCCCTAATGGGGGTCTTACTGCTCCACCGATCGATTTTGGGGAACGCACCATGCACATTGATTGAAGTTGTGAGTTTAAGTGCGATGCCGCTCTGGTGGGACCAGTTGAGGATGGCAAGCTGGTAGCATTGGTAGATTTGCTTCAACAGCAACATCCTACAGATAAGGTGCTAATTTTCACTCAGTTTGCCGATACCGCTCGCTATCTGGCAACAGCGTTGCAGGCCCAGGGCATCACTCAGATTGGTTTGGCGACTGGACAATCGACTGACCCGACGGCTCTGGCTTGGCGGTTTAGCCCCATCAGTAATGAAAAATCCATCCCAGCAGCCGAGCAATTACGGGTGTTGGTGGCGACGGATGTGTTGAGTGAGGGGCAAAACTTGCAAGATTGTGCCATCATTCTCAACTACGACTTGCCCTGGGCGATTATTCGTCTGATTCAGCGGGCAGGACGGGTAGACCGGATTGGGCAGCAGGCGGACGAAATTCTCTGCTATTCGTTTTTGCCTGCGGAGGGGGTGGAGCGGCTGATTAACCTGCGGGGACGTTTGCGCGACCGCCTGAACGAAAATCAAGAAGTGGTAGGCACCGATGAAGCCTTTTTTGAGGACGAACAAGCGCGGGAGATGCTGCTAAATCTTTATAATGAGCGATCGGGGGTGCTGGATGAAACCGATGAAGGGGAGGTGGATCTAACCTCCGAGGCGTTGCAGATCTGGCAAAGTGCGATCGATGCCAACCCTGCCCTGAAAGGGATGATCGAAAAACTGCCCGATGTGGTGTACTCCACACGGGAGCATGAATCTACAGTATCTGATCCAGAGGGTGTGTTGTTGTACCTCCGCACGGATAGCGGCACCGACGCTTTGGCATGGGTGGACAAGGACGGTAACAGCGTCACCCAGTCTCAGATGCGGATTCTCCGTATGGCGCGATGCAGCATTGATACCCCAACCTTACCCCGCCATCCCCAGCACCATGAACTCGTGACACGGGGGGCGGAACTGATCGCGGAGCAAACCAAAACTGTGGCGGGTACCCTGGGCAATAAGCGCAGTGCAGCGGCACGGACTTATGATCGCCTGATGGCCTACACCCAACGGATCCGTGAAACCACGCCTCTACTGGCCATGGGGACGGAATGGGAAAACCGGTCACGGGCGATCGAAGAAATCAACCAGCATCCGTTAAAGCAAAATGCGGTCGCTCGTCTCAACAGGGAACTTAAAGCAGGCATCAGTGATGAGCAGTTGGCAAAACTGGTGACATTTCTGCGGGAGCATGATGCTTTGTGTGTGATCAACCCGGAGGAACGGCAAGACGGAGCACGAATTATCTGTTCGATGGGATTATTTAGAGGCTAAAGTAGAGGCAGGTTCCCAGTATTTCCCCCTGTTGAGAAAACAACCTATGACTGAAACTAAGTAGCTGGTTATAATTAAATTAAAAATGGATTTTGCCTTTAATCCCCCCTTGATCCCCCCTTGATAAGGGGGGTGCCGATCCCCCCTTAGTCCCCCCTTTAATCCCCCCTTAATAAGGGGGGCATCTGACAACTTTTAACGCCTACCTACTTAGGAGAAGAAACGATGCGATCCAATCTCTATGAAACAGATTTTTATGCTTGGACTTTGGAGCAATCTAAGTTACTCCAAATAAGCGATTTTAAGGGATTAGATATTGTGAATTTGGTCGAGGAAATTGAATCTTTGGGTAAACAACAGCGGCAAGAATTAGAGAACCGTTTAGCAATCTTGCTTGGTCATCTTCTTAAGTGGGACTACCAGCCCGAACGCCGTAGCAAAAGCTGGAAAGCTACTATTCGTGAACAACGACGAGCGATTCAAAGACTGATGCAAGCAAACCCTAGCCTCAAGCCTTATCTAGAAGAGGCGATCGCCTACGCTTATCAATCTGGGATTGATCTAGTGGTGCGCGAAACGCCCTTGGACGATCAAGATTTACCCGCCGATTGTCAGTACACACCAGAGCAAATTTTCGACCCTAATTTTCCTCAGACTTTGAACTAGGCTTGACATCATATTTCCAGATGTATTGCTGATTAATTCTCCAAGCCCTTAACTCTATGCCACTGAATCGCCAACGCGCCCAAAAGTATCTCCAGAAGTTTGATTTTGAGTCTCTGTTCATTGAAGAATTGGGCTGGGATACGGTTGATCGCGTCACGTTACCGTTTGAGGTGGATGGCGAACCCTTTGAGGTGGTTTCTATTACTCAAAAGCGCGGCTTCACTGTATTCAAGTGCATCACCCCAGAAATTCCAACCCGTCCGATTCGGGTGAAGCTCGATCGCCAACTGACGGACTACAGCAAATCCCACCTGTTGGTATTTGGCGATGAGGGCAAAACCCAACAAATTTGGATGTGGGTGCGGCAAGAACTGGGAAAACCCCTCGCCCCTCGATTTGAGCAATATCAGGTGGGACAGTCGGCGGAGCGGTTGTTGCAGAAGTTAGAGGCGTTGGCGATCGCATTTGCGGAAGAGGAAAAGCTAACCCTGGTGGAAGTCGCCGGGCGAGTCAAAAAAGCTTTTGATGTCGAGAAAGTCACCAAGAAATTCTTTACCCGATTTGAAAAGGAACACGGGAAATTTCTTCAATTTATTCAAGGTATTCAGTCAGAATTTGATTGCATCTGGTATGCTTCGCTGATGCTCAATCGGCTGATGTTTGTTTATTTCATCCAAAAGAAAAACTTTCTGGATGGCGATATAAATTATTTGCGAAATCGGCTCAAACGGTGTCAGGCAGAATGGGGAAAGGATAGGTTTCATTCGTTTTATCGACAGTTTTTGCTGAAGCTGTTCCATGAGGGGTTAGGCAAGCCCGATCGCAATCCTGAATTAGACAAACTCTTGGGCAAAATTCCCTATCTAAATGGCGGCTTGTTTGAAGTCCATCAGTTGGAGGAAAAGTATGACAGCACCCTGCAAATTCCCGATGCAGCGTTTGAGCAAGTCTTTAACTTTTTTGATGAGTACGACTGGCACTTAGACGACAGACCACTTCGCAACCAAAACGAAATTAACCCGGATGTACTGGGCTACATCTTTGAGAAGTACATCAACCAGAAGCAAATGGGGGCGTACTACACCAAGGAAGACATCACCGAATACATCAGCAAGAACACGATTCTTCCCTTTTTGTTTGACCAAGCAGAGAAGGGCTGTCAGGTTGCGTTTAAGCCAGAAGGGGCGGTATGGGCGTTGCTGCGGGAAAATCCTGACCATTACATCTATCCTGCGGTTCGTCAGGGTGTAGATCTCGAACTCCCGACTGAGATTGCCGCTGGCATTGAGGATGTCTCGCAACGAGGCAGCTGGAATAAGCCTGCTGCCGATGGATTTGCCCTACCCACAGAAACCTGGCGGGAGTATGTGGCGCGGCGCAAGCGGTGTTGGTCACTGCGGCAAAAACTGGCTGCGGGAGAAGTTACCCAGATCAATGACCTGATTACCCACAACCTAGATATTCGCCAATTCGCCCAGGATGTGATCACCAGTTGCGAAAGTTCGGATTTGCTGAAGGCATTGTATCAAGCGATCGAACAAGTCTCGGTGTTAGATCCCACCTGTGGATCGGGGGCGTTTTTGTTTGCGGCGTTGAATATTCTGGAGCCACTCTATACAGCTTGTCTGGAACGGATGCAGGGGTTTGTCGATGAGGATGATCTGAGGCTCTCACAGGAACCAGAGGCAAAACCGCGTTATGAATACTTCCGCAAAGTGCTGGCAGAGATGGCGAAGCACCCTAATCTTCGCTATTTTGTGCTGAAGTCGATCATGCTCAACAACCTCTATGGTGTGGACATCATGGAGGAAGCGACGGAAATCTGTAAGCTGCGGCTATTCCTGAAGCTGGTGGCGCAGATGGAACCCCAACCCAAGAAGCAAAACTTTGGACTGGAACCGTTGCCGGATATTGATTTTAATATTCGGCTGGGTAATACGTTGGTGGGGTTTGCGTCGCTGAATGAAGTTTGCGAGGCGATGGCAAGGGATACCCAAACCGGGCAAGGTCGTTTAATTTTTGATGATGGGGTGTTGAATCGGATTGTGCAGGGTGCGGCGGCGGCGGATATGGAGTTTAAGCGGTTTAAGTCGCTGCAAGTGCAAGATTCTATTGCGGGTGCAGAAGTTGCAGAATCTAAGCGGTTATCAAAGGCGGCTTTGGCACAATTGCGGGAGGAGTTGGATCGCTATTTAGCGGAAGAATATGAGTTGGGTTTGTCGAAAAAGTCAGGGGCTTTTCAGAAATGGAAGGAAAGTCATCAGCCGTTTCATTGGTTTGTAGAGTTTTACAGCATCATCAATCGCGGTGGCTTTGATGTGATTATCGGTAATCCACCCTATGTTGAGTACAAAACCGTAAAAAATATTTATACAGTTCGAGGCTTTAAAACTATAGATTGTGCAGATTTATATGCATTTACGATGGAGCGTTCTTTAACCCTTTTACTCAAAAAAGGATGGATTGGTATGATTGTTCCAGTCTCCATTGTAAGCACAGATGGATTTGACTCCTTAAGAACGTCTTTTAAGAGTCAGAAATGTATATCATGGAACCTAAATTTTGCAGAACGCCCTTCCAAACTATTTACCGGAGTGGAGAAGCGTTTGACGATCTGGCTTACGCACAAAATTAATGAAGAGACGCAGACATCATCTCATCTTGAAGGGTATAAGCGTTGGCTCGCAGAAGAGAGAGATAATCTTTTTGCTCAAATCAAATTTGTCAAGCACAATAATTCATTAAATTTAGTTGGGACTTCAATCCCCAAGATATCTTCAGCAATAGAGGCTAATATACTCACGCGAATGTCAGAGCAAAAGTCATTAGCTACATTTCTTTCTAAACAAGGTCAACATATTATCTATTACACAAGAAAGCTTAGATATTTTGTGCAATTTTATAACTTTATTCCTAGAATCTCTAATGTCCAGGGTGAAGTAATTGAGCCATCAGAACTAAAGATTCTATCCTTACCATCTAATGCATTGAAAGATATTGCAATTGCCGCCTTAAATTCCAATCTTTTCTTCTGGTTTTTCAATTCCTATTCTGATGTTAGAAATGTCAACCGAAGAGAAATTGAGGAATTCAGGCTGTCAATGGATGAAGTTGAATCTGAATTGATATTGATTCTCAGTGATCTTGTAAATGAGTTAATGCAAGACTTCCAAAGAAACTCTCAATATCTCACTAATAATTATGGGAAATATGGTGTTCTGACTATCCAATCTTGGCTCTTCTAGGTTCTGTGTGAGCATGGTATAATAGTAAAACAGAACAGGAGGTGGGTTATGTGGATAAATTTTGATCAACTCCTCGATTTACCAAATGTAACAGTGGTCAATTATCAAAAAATTGCTCAGACAATTTTCC
>NZ_JASJFG010000453.1:0-1193 GCF_030065375.1 Microcystis sp. M49636_WE2
CGCTGGGGATAAATACGCCGGACTTAGCCAAATGGCACTGTACTACATCGGTGGTTTGCTTAGACACGCTCCCGCGCTCTTAGCTTTAACTAACCCCACCACCAACTCTTACAAGCGTCTCGTCCCCGGTTTTGAGGCCCCTGTAAACCTGGCTTACTCCCAAGGTAATCGCTCCGCTTCGATTCGGATTCCTTTATCGGGAAGCAACCCAAAAGCCAAACGTTTAGAATTCCGTTGTCCTGATGCCACTTCTAACCCCTACCTCGCTTTTGCCGCCATGCTCTGTGCCGGTATCGATGGGATTAAAAATCAAATTGAACCGGGGGAACCTCTCGATGTGGATATCTACGAACTCAGCCCCGAAGAATTGTCAAAAATACCCTCTACCCCCGGTTCTCTAGAAGCAGCTCTGGAAAGTCTCGAAAAAGATCACGCTTTCTTGACCGATTCTGGTGTTTTTACCGAAGACTTTATCCAAAACTGGATCACCTACAAACTCGATAACGAAGTTAACCCGATGCGCTTACGTCCCCACCCCTACGAGTTCTCTCTCTACTACGATGTCTAAGGTTTGATTGAATAATCATTAATCCTAGGGTGGGCCTTTGCCTACCCCTTTTTTTTCGGAATCAGCAAGGAGTTGGGGGTTGGGGAGTAGGGGAATTATGAATTATGAATTATAAATTATGAATTGGGGAGTGGGGGAATTATGAATTATAAATTATGAATTGGGGAGTGGGGGAATTATGAATTATGAATTATGAATTGGGGAGTAGGGGAATTATGAATTATGAATTATGAATTGGGGAGTGGGGGAATTATGAATTATGAATTATGAATTATGAATTGGGGAGTGGGGGAGCGGGAAGTGGGGAGCGGGGGAAATGGGATAATAAGTAAAAGCTGAATACTGAATGCTGAATACTGAATGCTGAATAGTGACTACTGAATAGTGACTACTGAATACTGCCTAATCAAACAACAATCTTAAGCTTGATCTCCTCAGTCGTCAACAGTGATACAATTGCCGTCATAGCTAGGGGTGTCTGGGATAATCAGGCTGAGAAAGACCCTTAGAACCTGAGACTGGGTAATTCCAGCGTAGGGAAGCTGTTTACAGAGGAAATAAAATTATGAGACAAGAATGGGTTGCCCCCCGGCGCGGACAAGCAAATGTATCGCAAATGCACTAC
>NZ_JASJFG010000430.1:0-9047 GCF_030065375.1 Microcystis sp. M49636_WE2
ACTTGGTTGATCCTGCTTGGTGGTACGATCGGAGTAGTTACCCTGCGCTTTATGGCGGGTTTATTTATTCGCTGGTTAGAGGAATACACCCACCTAGAAGATGCTGGTTTTGTCACCGTCGGTTTGGTGGGTTTAAGATTGTTGTTGCGGGTGATTAGTCCCGATTTTGTGCCGCCAGAATGGATTATGATCAGTTTAATTGCTATCCTCTTTGCTTGGGGTTTCTCAAAACGCAACGATCGAGAACCCGTAGAGAGTGATACCATCCCATCTGATAAATTGCCATAAAATAACCCTCAGTATTCAGTATTCAGTATTCAGGAGACAGCCTTGAATCAGTTATCAGTTAAGCTGTTGACTATCTAGGGCTTGCTGAATAAATCTAAAAACCTTGTTGGATAAGGCTTTTAGACTTTTTTGACCTCAAAAAGTGCCGACCATTGGAGGGATCGGGGGTAAAATTCAGGTACTTTTTCCCTGAAAATTAGGTAACTGACCACCTCAAAATCGGTAAAACCCCACACCCCACACCCCACACCCCACACCCTGCCCCCACGAAAAACTTTTTCAGCAGCCCCTATCTAGGGTTGGTTGAATAAGCTAAGACGCATTTAAAGTGCTTATTCTTAAGATTAGCCGAATCTACCTCAATCCCTTTACTGTTGCCTCTTGCCTCTTGCCTCTTGCCTCGTCTCAACAAGCAATTTAAATTACGAACAGCTTATTACTGGAAGCCTTCCTAGAAAACAGTTCTGGCACTTTTTTGACTAAAAAAGTGCCAGAGACAAACGTTCCATTGTCAATCATCGGGCCGGAGCCTTAACAACGAACCCGATTTTAAATCGGCTGAAAGAAATTTGCCGCGACAAACTCGCCAACAGCTAACCCCATTTCAAAAGAATCAATACAAGCCTCACGGACGTGAACCCCGCCATAAATACGGCCGAGGGCATTTTCCATTCCCGCTTCATAGAAACTATCGAAAGTACGAACGACACCAACAAGTTCTTGGGAGACAGCACTAAACACATAGTCGTCACCAAAATAGTTGGTCATCACTCCAGCAAATGCTCCCCCCATGGCGGAATGCCCTGACATATAATCCGGGAAGGGTGGCGAATTAACCCCCATTAATGGTGACAGCAAGGGTTTCCAATCGGGATCGCCCACCGTAGAATCTATCCCGTCATTAGCCGCAAATCCTCCGGCAATTACGTCATCAGGGCGAGGTTGGAGTTCAGTGTATTTCTCTTTCCAAGCGACGATTACCGCATCCGCCAGCGCGGTATTTAACGCGGCAAATAGGCTGGCATCTTTTTGCAAGGTATTGCCGTCGCGCACCGCAATTTCTTGAGCAATTTGGTTTAATTGACCGTAGGGACGGAAGGTATCAGCCCGGTCATAGGCCCAGAAAACAGCCATTTCTGTCTGGTCTGCATTGCGTAAAGTGGTCGTGAGAGTAGTGTCGTTCAAGCCGCCATAGAGCCGGACTTCTTCAATTTCTTGGGCATACAATGTAGGATTTGTGTCGGGACGGCCATCAAGAGTTACATCAATTTGATTTTGCGAGACAAACTGGTCAATGTCGCCAATCGTCCAAGTATCTACTCCCCCCCAGTTCGCACCCACTGCTACCGCAGCAGTCGGGCCCGAGGTTTCTGGTGTCCAGACATAGGCTCCCGACAGCGGAGTGAAAGGCGTATTGTCGTTAGAACCATCATTAGCGCGTAAATTGAGGCTCTGATTGGCTACTAAAATGCCAAAATTAAAACCCCTGCTTTCAGCGATGGCACTGTCCAGAATCTCCGCCCGAGAATTGGCTACTTGCTGTAAGAACAAGCTACTTTGTCCAGGTAATTGAGTGGAGAGAACTCGATAAGCAGCACCAACTACCGCCATCTCCAACGAGGTATTCGCTGGTGCGTTCACATTTACAGCGTAGGAGGGATATAAAGTGTTGAAGGCATTGACCGTATCATAGACGGCAGTAGAAACCAGCGCCATTAAGCGAGAACCTACTGTCGGCGCGACTCCCCGCCCCGCTTTTCCCTCGGCTTGAATCGCATTTAATGCGATCGCATTCCAGTCGATGATGGCGTTAGTATTGAGTCCCGATACTAATTTACTGGTGACATTATTGGTTTCTACTTGTTCGGCAATTTGGTTATCTGCATCGACTTGAGCAATGAGAAAGTAGGCCCCCGGAGCGATGACTGAAGTATTGTTTTGATACTGCAAGTCTAGGGTGACTGACTGCCCGGCGTTTAGGTTCAAGTTTGTGCTGACACTGGTGAGTAAGGCATCGTTACTGTCAATCTGACCGTCAGTGGAAATGTAGAGTTTGACAGTACTAGGTCCACTGGCGAGCGCCTGTCCTTGATTGGTGACAATTACCTGTGCATTCCCCAGAGCGCCGAAGTCAACTGTACTTGGCAAATTAATCGTGCCAAAACTGCCCACTAAATCTGGTAGTGAGACACTTGAGGTAAAACTTAAGGCAGGACTTGAGGCAGGACTTGAGGCAGGACTTGAGGCAGGACTTGAGGCAGGACTTGAGGCAGGACTTGAGGTAAGACTTGAGGTAGGACTTGAGGTAAGACTTGAGGTAAGACTTGATTTTTGGTTGTCGTCAACTTTTTTTGGTATCTTTTTTCCGTCAGTATCAAGTCCAATTGCACCTAAAAAATCAACTTTGTTCAAAAGATCATTTAAATCTTTTCGGGAGAGGGAATTTAAATTTTTGTCACCGACAGCATCCTTTAACAACTCATCAATCTTACTGGTCGGGTTTGTACTATTTGGTATTCGCTCGTTCTCAGTTACTTTCTTCTGATCATCAAGGGTGTTTTCTGGCGATGACTCGGCGGTAGTTATAAGATTGGTTGACTTCATGGCAATAAGTTAGAAAAGATTATAAGGCATTCAAGACAGAAAGCATGGAAGCTTAACTTGTTGTTGCGCTCCAGCAGCACACCTATGTCACCATCAGTAGAAATTTACAGGTTCACAGTACGAGTACCGCTTGCGATTGCCTGTCTTTGATGGGCGACCATTACCTGTGTATTTCCCCCATCTGTGTGAAAATAGTCCTAAGATTGGAATCATAAGCACAATTCAAACTTGAGTTTTGCGACACAACTAAGTTATCTGCATCACACACTTAAGTGATCTATATCACACACTATAACCCAGATAATCTATGAAGTCAATCACTTTTTACGTCTTCAATCATAGATTTTTTTCGATGGATAAAATTATAGTCATTTCATGGCATTTTTCTAAAGTCATGGCAGAGATGGTCACTTGCCCTCACACCCAAACCCTGGGAATTCGTTCAAGGAGGGGGTGGGAGAGGGGAGTGCTATGTCTGCCACGAATAAAGAAAAATGCTGTCAAACCCCAACCATTCACTAATCACTAAAACGAGAATCCCTAGAAGATCATGTCATCTTTACCGACTCAATCTGCTGATACCTTAGAAAATTCTACTCGATCGCCCTCTTGGAAAATTAAACTCCTCTACGATGGAGAATGTCCCCTCTGCTTGCGGGAGGTCAATTTTCTGCAAAAACAGGATGCTGGGAGAGGATTAGTTGCTTTTGTCGATATTGCCGCCGAAAACTATAATCCGGAGGAAAATGGCGGTATTTCCTTCGCGGCAGCCATGGGACGAATCCATGCTGTACTAGCCGATGGTACTATTCTCCAAAATGTGGAAGTGTTTCGCCAAGTCTATGATATTTTGGGCATTGGTTGGATTTATGCCGCTACCAAATGGCCGGTTATCGGGTTTCTAGTGGATATTATCTATGAAATTTGGGCTTCTTGGCGATTAACCTTAACCGGAAGACCGAATTTAAAAACAATCTTAGCAGAACGTCAAAAACGTCTGGAATGCAACTCATCAAATCGTTGTTCTCAGTGAGTTAAAATCTCCTAACCCCAGATCCCACTGGGAATCACTCCCTGGGATGTGATACTAAATCCGTTGAGTATAGGCTACTTATAAGGACAGTCAAAAGGCAAAAGGAGAAATAAATAATCAGTTTTTAATAACCAGATTTAATGTGATAATTCTGCCTGGGAAATAAATGGTACTTTATTTTCTTGCCAGTCCCTTACTGCGACCGATGATCGCCCAGAGATAGCTAATTCCTAAGGCCAAAAACGCGAGGGGAATACTTTCTTTGACGATAAAAATCCCTAAACCGATCAGCACACAGGGAACGAAGGTGCTTCCCTGACTGGTGAGAATAGTGGCGATGGTCGGCACACTGGTCAACCCGTAGGCGATCGCACACCAAACCCCCACCAGAATCAAAAACACGCTGACGATAACGATCAGACTTGTTACGCTACTACTGGCAAACAGGGGAACGTAAATGCCGATATTATCGCTGCCGTTGGCGACGGTCAACGCAGCCACGCTATAGGTGCGCGGGTCAAACCAACCACCGAAGGGGGAATGTTTCGCACCCTCTAAGTCCAATTCGACATTCTCCGGCTCTTCCTCCTTCTCCTCTTCTTTGAGAAGGGAAACGATGCCGAGAATCACAGGAACGAGGCCTAGATAGCGAATCCAGGGGGTAGGGATGAGAAAGCACCCGAAAAATCCCGCTAAACTGGCAATAACAAGCAGACTAAAGCCGATATACTGACCGATGACGATATCGCGACGACGGAAGAGTTTCCCCGTTTGGCTGAAGAGAATCGTCAGGATCAATATATCGTCGAGGTTGGTGGCGACGAATGCCGCTACACCGGTAGATATCGCGATCACAATCTCGATCATGGTTTTTTTCCTTAAGATGGCCGTCGGGTTCGTCCGTTCGTTAAACCTTGTTCGGCTTTTCCTTCAAAGGTTCTGGAACGGGAGAATTTTACTACCTATCCCGATCGAGAAACTGTATTTCCCACGACCGATCGCTTTATCCCGGTGCGGGATGGAAAAAGAAAGCAAGGGTGATCACTGCGTAGGTGGCGACGAGTAATATACCCTCTAGCCAGTTCGAGCGACCGTCGTTACTGATCGAGTTAGTCAGCCACACCGCGACGGCGACGGCGACCAATTCAAACGGATCAAAATCGAGAGCCATCGGCTGACCGATGAAATAACCCGCGATTACGAGAACCGGTGCGACAAAAAGTGCGATTTGCAGACTTGAACCGACGGTGACAGAAACCGCCAGATCCATTTTGTCTTTTAAGGCGACCCTAACCGCGGTGGCGTGTTCGGCCGCGTTGCCGATAATTGGCAGCAGGATCACCCCCGTGAAAAGGGTCGTTAATCCTAATTTATGCGTGGCTTCCTCTAGGGTATTAACTAATAATTCCGATTCGACCGCCACCCCGATGGTCACCAGCAGTAATATCCCCACCCAGAGCCAGAGATTCGGCTTTTTTACGCTTACCGCTTCCCCCGACTCTTGATCGAGATCTGCGTCCCCCACCTCGTAAAGATAGGTATGGGTCTTCATCGAAAAAAGCAGACTCAGGCAATACACAAAAATTAATACCGCCGCCACCGTTACCGAGAGACGCTGTAGGACGCTCTCCTCGATTGCGGCGGAGGTGTATTGAACGGTCGTGGGTAGGAGGATCGCTGCCACGGCGAGATTCATCGACGAGGAATTTAAACGGGCGGTCACGGGCTGGAATTTCTGTTCTTTATAGCGTAAGCCGCCGAAAAACATCGATAAGCCCGTTACCAGCAGCAGATTCCCGATAATCGAACCGGTAATCGTCGCTTTCACCACCTCGATCAAACCCTCTTCCAGGGCGGCGTAGGCGAGAATTAATTCGGTGGCGTTGCCGAAGGTGGCGTTCAGTAAACCGCCGAGATTGGGACCGACCACGACGGCGATTTCCTCGGTTGCCTTTCCCATGTAAGCGGCCAGGGGAACAATCGCTAGACAGGCACTCAGGAAAACGATCGTCACGTCCCAACGCAGGAAATTCCAGGCGATCGAGATCGGGACAAAAACCAACAAAATAGCGAAAATCCAGTCCTTTCTATTCATAGCAATGGGTGTCTCGGCATAAAACCGCGCACGGTTTTGAAAAACAGACTATCGGCTTTTTTTCTGTTTCAATTACCCAAATCGCCCGGTAATATACTCCCGGGCCTCGTCGGTTTGCGGATTGCCGAACATAACTTCCGTGGGGCTAAATTCGACTAATTTTCCCCGGCGTTTCCCGGACCGATCGGTTTCGGTGTTAAAAAATGCCGTCCAGTCGGCGATCCGCGATGCCTGCTGCATATTGTGGGTGACGGTGATGATCGTGTAACTTTCCTTCAGTTGTAGGCACAATTCCTCCACCTGACGGGTAGAGATGGGATCGAGGGCCGAACAGGGTTCATCCATCAATAAAACATCCGGCTTCATCGCAATCGCACGGGCGATACAGAGACGCTGTTGTTGTCCCCCCGATAGTGCCGTTCCTTTTTCTTTCAGTTTGTCCTTTACTTCCTCCCAGATCGCCGCCTGCCGCAGGGAATACTCGACCAATTCATCAAGATTTCCCTGATAACCGTTGGTTCGGGGCGCGTAGGCGATATTCTCGTAAATGCTCTTGGGAAAAGGGTTGGGACGTTGGAAAACCATCCCCACCTGTCGCCTTAACTTGACCGCATTGACCTGCGAATCGTAAATATTCTGATTTCGGTAAAGTAGTTTTCCCTCCACCTTGGCGCCGGGGATCAGATCATTCATTCGGTTAAAGCAGCGCAAGAGGGTACTTTTCCCGCAACCGGACGGCCCGATAAAGGCGATGATTTTTTGCGCGGGAATTTTAATATGAACGTCCAGAAGAGCGAGAAATCCATTATAAAAAACTTTCACTCCTTCCGCCTCGAAAACACTGTGATCTGGGTTAAGGTGGGTAGTCATGGCAAAAATTCTCCTGAGTATGGTTAAAGATGTGTTTCGGGAGCAGTGGGGAGTAGAGGAGTGGGCAATTAATAAGTTAAATAGACTTATCTAACCTCCCGCCTGCTGCCTGCTGCCTTCCCTAATTCGGTGTCGAATAGCGTTGACGTAGATAGATGGCGATGGCGTTCAGCGCCATGATCAAAAGGATCAGAACGATAATCGTTGCAGCGGCGGCATTGGCGAAACCAGGTTCAGGACGGGAGACATAACTAAAAATCTGAATGGGCAGTACCATAAATCGCTCGAATAAACCAGGATCGAAGGTCAGAAAACTCACCGCTCCCACCACCACTAGCGAGGCCGCGTCCCCGATCGCCCGCGACACGGAGATAATTACCCCCGTGAGAATCCCCGGCACCGCGTAGGGTAAAACATGGTGTTGGAGCGTCTGCCATTTGGTGCTGCCTAGACCGTAGGAAGCTTGGCGGAGGGAATCGGGAACCGCCCGGATCGCCTCCCGCGCCGCAACGATAATGACTGGCAGCGATAGTAGAGATAGAGTTAAGGCCCCGGAAAGTAGGGTAGAACCGAAATTCAGTAAATAGACGAAGACCCCTAAACCGAGTAAACCGTAAACGATCGAGGGAACCCCGGCCAGATTGCCGATATTCACCTCGATCAGCGCCGTCCACCAGTTTTTCGGGGCGTATTCTTCTAGGTATAGGGCAGCGCCCACCCCGATGGGCACCGCTACCAAGATCACGATTACTCCCAAATAGAGGCTACCGATAATCGCGGGGCGAATTCCCCCGCGATCGGGAAAACGGGAGGGGGTTTCCGTGAGAAAACCGGGGGTGAGTAGGCGGGCCAGTCCGTCATGAAAGACATTGAGCAACAGTAGAGCGAGAACGAATAGACCGATGAGTAATCCGATCAAGAAAATATACTCGTAGATTTTGCCGATGGTTTCTCGGCTTTCGAGTCGATCGTTAAAGACGGCCGTATCCCTAGCAGGAGAAGATTTAACCATGATAATTAGTCGTATTTTTCCTTAAAGCGATTAGAAATCCAATAACTGCCGATGTTGAGTGCCAGAGTGATCAGGAAAAGCACCGCACCGACCGCATAGATGGATTTAAAATTGAAACTCCCTCTCGGGGCATCTCCACTAGAAACCTGGGCCATAAAAGCGGTCATGGTGGCGATCGATTCCAGTGGATTGAAAGTTAGACGAGGTTGAGCACCCGCCGCGATCAGGACGGTCATGGTTTCTCCCACCGCACGGGAAACCCCCAAAATAATCGAAGCCATAATCCCCGATAGGGCGGCCGGCAAAACCACCTTGAAAATTGTTTCCAGCTTGGTAATTCCTAGGGCGTAGGAACCCTCGCGCAGGGAACGGGGAACCGATTTAATCGCGTCTAGACTGATCGAACCGACGGTCGGGGTGATCATGATTCCCATCATCAATCCCGCGCTCAGAGCGTTAAAAACCTCTACGGGTAAAAAATTCCGTAGTAAGGGTGTGAGAAAGATCAGTGCGAAGTAACCGTAAACTACGGTGGGAATTCCCGCCAAAATTTCCACGGCCGGACGCAGAATAGAAGCTGCTTTCGGGGTTGCGTACTCGGCCAGATAAATCGCTGAAGACAATCCCAACGGAACTGCGACCACCATTGAGATGACCGTGGTTAAAACGGTTCCGTTAATCAACGGCCAGATCCCGAAACGGGGAGGATTAAAAAGGGGAGTCCATTGGGTATCCAAGAAGAACTGCCCGAAACTTACTTCCTGGAAAAAAGCGACAGTTTCCTTGAAAATAATAGCGACGATGCCGAAGGTTGTGACTACAGATACAAGGGCGCAGGCGAACAAAATCGTTCCGATAATTTTCTCGGGAACATCATCGGAGGCTCGCTTGAGAAGAGAATCCCCTCTTGCGAACAAAGAGTCATCAAAAGAACCGGTAGTGGTCATAGGAAATTTTGGGTCTGAAACCCCGCCGTTCTACGGCGGCTTTACGTTAGAATTAAGAGGCCAGTCTCGAAAACCAAGTGGACGGCGCAGCACCTTGAAAACTCGGCTTAGGGGGTTCCGACCAGAAAAGCTTGGCCGGGTAAAAAGTCGCGCGCAACAAGTACAAGAAGCTATAGGCGGTCAACGTACCGTGGGACA